>JAGCZP010000107.1 GCA_017959985.1 Clostridia bacterium
AACGACCTTCATAGATAGAAGCAAAAGCGTTGTGATAGTTTGCAAGTTTTTTCACTTGCGATTGGGTACCGGTTGCGTGGCAGAATTGAACTTCCGGATATTTTTCTGCGGCTTGGATCATGTAGCTTTCATGACCAAAGGAGTCGGCAAAGATAATGTTGCATCCTTCATCGACGAGTTCGCAAGCGGTGTCATAACAGGCACTGCCTTCTTCAATGTTTGTCTTGATGAGAACCTGATCGTCTTTTAAGCCAAGTTTGGTTTGGGTGTCTTTTAAGGCTTGGATGAAATTGTTGTCATAAGTGGAGTTTTCATCGTGTAAGCAGATAAGGCCAACTTTAATGTTGGAATAATCTACGCTGTCCGGTAAGGTAATGGTAGACTCTGCCATAAAGACATCGGATTCGGCTGGTTTGCTTGTCTCTTCTTCGGTTGGAGTTTCTGTACAAGCGCAAAGCAAGCACAACATAGCCACAACCATTAAAAGTGCGAGAAGCTTTTTCATAATTGGTTTCCCCCTAAATAGATAAATAATTTATGTAAAATAATTACATACAATAGAATATTACCGGAAAAGGATGGATCCATCGTCTTCCATCTTTTCCACAATGGCAAGTGATTCCACATGAATACCCTTGGCGCGTAATTCGTCTCCACCGCCTTGGAATCCCTTTTCAATGGCGGCAACACAACCGACCAACTGTGCCTTTGCCTCTTCCACCATTTTCATCATGCCTTTCAAGGCATTTCCACACGCTAAGAAATCATCCGCCAACAACACGCAATCGGTTTCTTTTAAGTACTCTTTAGAAACCACCGCTGTATAAGAATTGCCGTGGGTATACGAATAAATCTCTGCAGAATACACATCCCCTGACACATTGGCGGAAGCATGTTTTTTCACAATCACTTCGTCCACGCCCATCGCTTGTGCTATCAATGTCGCAAACGGGATTCCCGACGCTTCAATGGTCATCACCTTGGTAACGTTTTGTCCCGCAAAAAGACGGGCCACTTCTTTTCCAACCTCTGTCATAAACGCAATATCGATTTGTTGATTTAAAAAAGTTCCAACCTTTAAAATATTGCCTGGCAAGACCACACCATCCTTAAGAATTTTTTCTTCCATTGCTTTCATGTGCTTGCCCCCAAAAATAAAAAGAGGTTTCGGTATTTCGAAACCACACAGTGCATACGTTGACTCTCTTTGTTGCTTTAAAACCAGTAGTCGCAACTCAGGCGTGCGGTAGAAACATTCGGACCATTTTTACCGAATTTATACGGTTTTATCTATTCAATTTCGTACATTTCTATTATAGCGATTTTCGGTAAAAAAATCAAGAAAAAATCCAAAGATTTCCTCCCTCTTGTGGCACAATTATTTTTCCTCTTTTCTCAAAGAAAAGTAAGAACAATATCCGCAAAAAAATTAAAACCCGCAGATAAAAAATCCACAGATTTTAACTCTTTATTATGCCTTTATCCGAAACAGGCCATGACGGTTACAATAGGCGTAGATTTCCTTTGTTTGTCGAATTTTAAAGCGGGCTTGCGCTTCCCCTTCCGGATAGAGTTTTCGCAATTCGTACCCATCATCCTTCCCAGCAACCAAAAACGAAATATAATGATCCTTTTGCATAGGGTGCAAAACCTTCACAAAATACTCATCTTCCACAGGTTCTATCCTTATAGAATGAGCCGCATCGGCATCCTCAGTTTCCAGTGGTGGCAAGGTTATTCCGCAACAACTAACAACAGCCTCTCCGGCACTTTGAATCACATTGCCACAAAGGGGGCAAACATAGAGCTTCATAAGACGCATATTGAAAGACGGATTGGCGTTGACAATGTTCTCTCCGGAAAACAATTCGATCACCGAAACGCCCAAAACCGAAGCAAGTGATTCAATCAGGGTAATGTCCGGATAACCCCGTCCGGTTTCCCATTTGGAAATGGCTTTATCACTCACCCCAATTTTCTCCGCTAATTGTTGTTGGGTAATGGCTCGTTTTTCCCGAAGCCTTTTGATCATGGCCCCAGTCACATATTGGTTCATAGCATCCCCTCCTTTCGTCTATACGATACCGCAAACTTCTTTTCAAAACAACCTACGCATCGTAGAGCAAAAAAAGAACCTGTGCCACCGCACAAGTTCTTCTTCTCCGTTACTTTTTGGATTTAATAATCATTTTCATCACTTCTCGGTATGCCGCAAAAACAACACCGGCAATCGGCCACACAATCCAAGTCATTTCCCAGCGCATGGTGGTAAAACTCCATCCAAAATAGATTGCCGTAATAATAGCCCAATAGATACCATCCCACACACCGGCTTTTTTATTTAGTCGGGAATAGTCGCCTTCTTCTAACAGTTTATCAAAACCGCCTTGTTTGACCGATGTGAGCACAATCATTTTTACACCAATGGCAACTAACACCAATAATAGCGAAACTCCACAAAGTGTGAAAAGCGAATCTTGTTTTTGTTGCATGTAACCCATCATCATCGAAACAAAAAGCGGAATCGCCGAGACAATGCATAAACCAATCCCCATAATGAGCAACCGTGTGTGGGTGCCTTCGTAAGCTTCCCTGCGTTCTTTCACCATACCGGAAATCCCATACTCCGTCTCAATGATTCGATTCTCTAAGAATTCAAATGGCTTCCCTTTTATTCCTGTCAAAACGAACAATGCCACTCCACAAGCAATCATAATTAACAAAACAATCAAGCCTAGCATCACACTAATCTCTTGCGAGAGCGATAAAGTTCCTGCTTCTGAAAGGTACGGCAAAACAATCAAAAGAACTGGAGATAAAATGCACAACATAACCCCCGTTGAGATGGTCGAGGCCGCTTTTTCGTTGTGAGCCAAAAAGGCATTAGCTTGTTCCATAGAAACACGGGTAGGTTTCTCTTGGCCTGCGGAGTATTCCACCGATTCCGAAATTGTCTCCGGAGTTTCCTCGATATCGTCTTTCAAAAGATAATCCGTCGTTACTCCAAAGATATCCGCCATTTGAACAATCTTTTTCATGTCCGGAACCGCTTGAGCACCTTCCCATTTGGATACCGATTGTCTCGATACCCCTAGTTTGTCTGCCAATTCTTCTTGAGACCAACCACATTTTTTACGATTTTCAATAATCTTATCCGCTAAAATCATTTTTCATCCTCCTTAATTGATGACTACGCGTTTTGGTTTTTGTCCTTGTGTGCCCATTGTACGAGATTTCTCGGTTGCGCACCACCAATTAAACTGTTCAATTTGTCAACTTGCGGTTGCATTTTGTTTCTTCCATTATATCGACTTTTCCTTCCCTGTGCAAATCTCTCTAATTTTGGTAAAAATCCATTTTTCGCTCCCTGCTTTTCACGATATTTGCCTATAATATATAATAATTATGATTGAAAGTAAAAAAAATATGTGCTATATTTATAGTTAGTTCATTAAAGTCGTTCGTTTACGGACAAATGATTAGAGAGGGATGAGATAGGATGAACAAAAAAATTGCAGTGATTATCTCCCTACTTGCCTGCCTAGTTCTTTTAGTGGCAATTCCTGCAACAACCATGTATGCCGCACGCGCTCGTGGAGATGTTAACCAGGATAACGAAATTGACATGAAAGACGTTTTGGCATTGCGCAAGCAAATTGCCGGCATAGCCACAGGTCTTGATTTAGTACTTGCGGATGCCAACGGCGATAACGAAATCGACATGAAGGATGTTTTGCTGCTTCGCAAACACATTGCCAACCTTCCTGTTAGCTTCGCTCCATTGCCCGATGACTCCTCTGTTGCGAGCACACCGTCAACCGTTAGCACAACCAGCGCTTCCTCTACACCAAGCGAAGTATCTACCGTTAGTACGACCAGTACCTCTTCGACGGTAAGCAATCCTTCTGGACAAGTAACCTTAACCATCAATGTAACCGAGGAATCTCCTCGTTACACCAACAATACCATTCAAAAATCATGGCAATACAATGTTGGTGAAACGGCCACCTTTACGGTTTCCATGGATGTCTTTAAGGGTGATGAGAAAGAAATGTCTGAAATTCTTTCTTATGTCAATTTGACCAACTGCACCTTGCAAGGCACCCCAACCATCGGCGAGCCTGTTAGCCAATTATGTCCGGTCGTATACACCTACACCGTTTTGATGAACAGTGATGTGACCGTTACTGGTACCATTGCCAACCCAGACTTTAACCCAGCCACCATTGCACAAGGTGGACAAGGAACCAATCCGACCAGTACAACATCTGTTAACTCGGAAGTTTCCACCGTTTCGGAAGTGTCCGTCGTTTCAGAAGTATCTACGGTTTCTGAGGTTTCCACCGTATCCGAAGTTTCTACCGTATCGGTAGATTCTCAACCGGAATCCACCACAACAACCACCAGTGAAAATAGTAGCTCTGGTGATGAAGTCACCTTAAATCTCCAATTCTTACAACTTGGCAAATATGAAAGCGGAAACGTTCAAATTAATAAATCCTGGACCTTTAACCGTGGAGCAACCGCCGAAATTAACATTGCTTTCAGAATATACAATGGTTCTAATAAAACTATTGAAGAATTGTTAACCTATGTCCAAGGGATGGCCGGAGCCACTTATGATCGTTATACTGAAAGCCCCGTTGTGGATCACAATACGACCTACACATTAACCTACACCGTTTTGATGGATAGCGACAAAACCATTACGGGACAAAGCGGTAAGAAAGAAACCGAATTTACGATTACCAGCAATGGTTCTGGTGAGCAAACCACTTCGGATGTTTCTACCGTCTCTAATGTTTCGAATACATCCGATACCAGTCAAGCCTCTAGCGGGCATCAAATGGCTGCCCAGCCTACGGCTGATGAAATGATTGACTTGGTCACCTTAACGGTCGCCGATGAAGATTACAACGTTTACGGCTTCTCCTATCATAGTTTTGAAGAATTAACCACTCCTGTTGTACAATACGTGGAGGGAACCGCGACAAACGCCTCTGCGTTTGCCTCTGCAAATACCATCACCCCAACCCACACCGTGGAAACCTTCAAAGAATACGACAACTATAGCCCAACCGATTACACCTTTACTTACGATTGGTCGAACCGTGGCAATTTGGTATATAACATCCAAACCCACACCTACCAAGCTACCTTAGCTATTAACGGTTCTACCTTCAAATACAACACAACTTATTCGTATCGTGTCGGCGATTCCACCAAGAATTATTGGAGCCCGATTTACACTTTCACCACACGTCCACAAACCGTTGGAGACTTCAGCTTTATCTTCACCGCCGATACCCAACCAGAACTTGGCGATAACAACGCTCCAAGAGGTATCAACAAGCTCATGAACAAAGCGGTAGATTCCTGTCCCACTCCAGCCGTCTCTGTCAGTGGCGGCGACTTCGTCTATTGTAGTGACGAAGGACAAGGTTCCATCACCGTCTGGAGAAGAATGATTAACGGTTCGAATAACACCAACATCGGTGGTTCTGCCGGAACGTTGTTCACCTCTCGCCCATGGTTTGTTGCCAATGGTAACCACGACAATAACTTTGTTGGTAGCTTTTTCAAGGTCGGAACACAGGGTGGTGCAGGAACCGACTATTACTCCTTCGATTACGGCAACGCTCACATCATCATTCTTGACTGTGGCCATACCGGAAAGATTCCCGCTTCTGAGCTGACATGGCTTGAGAATGACTTGCAAGCCAATCAATCTGCCACTTGGAAAATGGTCTTCTTACACTGGCCATTCTACTGCCATAACGAACGTGACTTAGAAGATGAATCTCGTAATGCCATTCCGCTCTTTGATACTTATGGTGTTGACTTGGTTGTTAGCGCCCACGTTAACGAAGACTACTACACCACGTACCCATTAAAGAACAATGCCGTTACTACAAGAAACGTCACCAAAGTTGGCGATATCGAGTATTACCATAACCCAGGTGGAACCATTTACATGCAAAATGCTGGTTCCGGACTAAACGGCGAGTTAGAAACCGGGAAAGGCGTTATGTACAAAGGTAAGAATGACGGCGGCCTCAACTACAGTTATGAGGCAGCTGGCTTCATGCGTGATGGCGAATGTGGTAACGACGCTTCCTTTGCTGTTATTGATGTCGAAGGAAACAAATTAACCATGAATCGTTATTATCTCGACGGATCCACTGTCAAACGTTATGTCAATGGACAATTTGGTATTACCAAATAAATACTAAAATCCCTTAAAATATAAAATAAGCACCGCTTCCTTTTTGGGAAGCGGTGCTATCTTTTTTGTTTTTTTTAGGCATCGATATCCAGAATAATTTGAAAGGTATACTCAGGGAAAAGTTCTTGAACTTCTTTGGTAATCATTTCCATTGCTTCGGCACGAGAAATATCAAAACTCACAACAACATCAAACCGAATAGTCTTTTTCTCTTCATCCACATAAAACCCGTGAAATTGCAAGGCCCAATCATGCGCCATAATGGTTTGAAATGCCGTCTCACGCATTTTAGCCGCTTTATCGTCAGATGTGTTAAAAGAATACACCCCCACACCCGTTAAGATAACACCGGCTTCTTTAAACACTTTGGTTTCAATACGTCTTGTTAGTTTATCAATGGCATCCGCACTCATAGTGTCCGGCACTTCCACATGTACACTGGCATAATTTTTATTCGGACCATAATTAAAAAGAATTAAATCATACGCGCCACGCACTTCCGGCTCTTCGCAAATAAGACTCTTGATATGATCAGTTTCCTCTTTGTCACTCCGCTTACCAAGGATATCGTTTACCGTCTCTACCATCATTTCGATACCGGCCTTAACGATAATTATCGAAATCAGCACACCAACATATGCTTCGAGAGAAATATTCCACGCAAGATAGACAAAAGCAGAGGCGAGAACCGAAGCCGAAAGAATGGCATCAAATAAAGCATCTGACCCAGAAGCAACCAGCGCCCCAGAATTAAATTTTTCCCCTTGGCGTTTAACATACTGTCCAAGAATTAGTTTTACAACAATTGCAACCGAGATGATAATAAGAGAAATAACACTATAATCCGCTGTTTCGGGAGAAATAATTTTCTTTACGGATTCCACTGCAGAAGTGATACCTGCGTACAACACAATGGCTGCCACAATCATAGAACTGAGATATTCAATTCTCCCATACCCTAACGGATGCTTTTTATTTGGCTGCTTAGAACCAAGCTTTGCTCCAATAATCGTTACCACCGAAGATAACGCATCCGAAAGGTTGTTCACCGCATCCAATATGACAGCAATAGAATTTGCCATAAAACCAATAGTTGCTTTAAATCCCGCAAGGAATATGTTAGTAACTATTCCAATAACACTTGTTTTTACAATTGCTTTTTCCCGCTCTAAGCTAAGCATTTCTAAATTCTCGTTTGTCATATTCTACCTCCTCAACCACATTCGTTTTCGGCAAGATTATATCACATTTTCTAAAAAATACAAAAAAAGCAAATACCGCATTTTACGGCACTTGCTTTTTTCATTTACCAAACGAATATTTTGTTTCATAGATATCTACCCATATCGTTTCACCATTTTGAATTCGTTTACCATTCCTATATTTTATACATATCAAACCACATAACAGCTTTTCCATAATAAAGAAAAGAACTCCGAAGAGTTCAAATGAATAATGGTGGAGGCGACGGGAATTGAACCCGTGTCCGAAAATTCATCCCCAAAGCTTTCTACGAGTGTAGTTTGTTTATACGATTCCCCTCATAAACCGCCAACAAACAGGCAATTTATTACGGTAGCCACCAATGCGTGGCAATGAGAGTGGCAGCCCATTGCTCACGTTCACCGCTAATCGACGTCCTTATTTAGATCGCGGTAGGTCTAAACAGGACGGCAGCCAAAATCAGGCTGCTTGAGCAACTTGAGAGTTGTTAGTTATTTGTAAATTTGTGGTTTTTATAGAGGCACCACACCTCTACTCGCTTACTAAGGTTCAAAATCCCCGTCGAAACCGTTACGCCCCCAGATAGACGTTGCTCCTTTATTGACTTTTCATTGCGCGTTCTGCTTCACGGGCCATATCTTTCCGTGCTGCATCTTCACGCTTATCATACAATTTCTTTCCTCGGCAAAGACCAACTTGCACTTTCACCTTAGAATCTTTGAAATACAAAGACAAAGGAATGAGTGTGAATCCCTTTTGTTTCACAATTCCAAACAAACGAAGAATTTCCTTCTTATGCATTAGCAATTTGCGAACACGAACGGGATCACGATTGAAAATGTTTCCTTGTTCGTATGGACTGATATGCATTCCACAAACAAACAATTCTCCATCATCAATGGAACACCAAGCATCCTTTAAATTGCAGGCCCCTTTACGAAGGGATTTCACTTCAGTTCCACATAATTCAATACCTGCTTCGAAACTTTCTTCTACAAAATATTCGTGAAAGGCTTTTTTGTTTGTGGCAATGGTTTTTGTATGGGCTTGTGCCATAACCATTCTCCTGTCTTTTACATCTTGCTACGCCCTTCTAAAGAATGACGCAGTGTCACATCATCGGCATACTCCAAATCACCACCAACAGGAATCCCATACGCTAGGCGCGTCACCTTGATTTCAAAGGGTTGTAATAACTTCGAGATATACGAAGCTGTTACTTCTCCATCGACGGTTGGATTGGTTGCCATAATCACTTCTTCAATATCTTCATCCGCAATGCGTTGAACTAACTCTTTAATACGCAATTGTTCCGGAGACACCCCGTCCATCGGAGAAAGATTTCCGTGAAGCACGTGGTAAAGCCCATGATACTCTCTGGCTCTCTCAATAGCCATCACATCTCGCGGATCCGCTACCACACAAATGGTATGGCGATCTCTTGTTTGGTCATCACAAATTGGGCAGGTCTCTTTGTCGGTTAAATTGCAACAAATCGAACACTCATGGATTTTCTCCCGTGCCTCGCAAAAAGCGTTCACAAAATCCTTAGCATTTTTTTCGTTCATTCCCAGTAAATAGAACGCAAGACGCTGTGCAGACTTGTGCCCAATTGCCGGCCATTTTTCCAATTGTTCAATTAGCCGCTCAAGCGGTGCTGCCATGCATGCCATCTGCTTGCCTCCTGACTTAGAATAATCCTGGTAGGTTTAATCCTCCAGTGAGCTTTCCCATTTCTTCTTCCGATTCGGTGGACGCTTGACGAATGGCTTCGTTCACCGCCGCAATTACCAAATCCGATAACATCTCCACATCATCCGGATCCACTGCTTCTTTGGAAATCTCCAAAGATTTCACAGAATGTTTTCCGTCCACAACGGCGGTAACCATCCCACCACCGACCGTAGCGGAATATTCCCGTTGGGCTAAATCTTCTTGCAACGTTGCCATATCAGCTTGCATCTTTTGGGCTTGTTGAAGCATCCCTTGCATATTGTTTGGAGCGCCTCTTCCAACGCCTTGTGGTAATCTTGCTTTCATTAAGATTCTCCTCTTACATCAAATTCTAAACCCTTTTCCCGGTTTTCTTTTATAAACGCCGTCAAAGGGCTATCCGGAATGTCGTTTTTTGTTCCTTCTTTTTCCAGTGTCTTTAAACCAATGCGGTATTCTTTTCCTGTTACACTAGCAATAGCTTTAATGAGATACTTGGCATTGCCATCTTTCTTTAAAATGCTTTTTACCATCTCATCGGAAGTGAGTACCACCACGTGGTCGCCTTGGATTTTTGCAGAAGTATCCGCCAACGCTCCATATAAGGGAGGACATTCGGTTGTCAAAGTGTCGAGGACCTCATTCCATTGTAAGAACTCGTCTTCCTCTTCTTCTGAAACAACGGGGTTTTCCTCTTTGACCTCTTCCGGTTCCTGCGGTTTACTGGATTCTTTTGGCTCTTCGGTCTTTTCAACCGTTTTCGATTTGGTTTCCGATTTTTCTTCCTTTTTCGGTTTTACCGGTTCTGCTTTTGAAACCACTTGACCGCTTCGCACAGCATCCTCTATGGTTTTCATGCGACGCAAGACCGCATCCATACTGCCATCCAAAACCGGGTTGCACAGTTTCATAAAAGCCATTTCCATCTCAAGACGTCTAGCAGCCCCTGCCCGCAATTGACGCAAAGCATGTTGTAGCACATCTAAGCAATGCAAAATATCCGCTAGGTTATACGCATCGGCTTCCTCTTGCAAATGCTTAAGCTCCGCCGCTGGTAATACAATAAGTTTGTCCGGATTCTTTACTTGTTTGCAAATCATCATTTGACGGAAGAAATCCAAGCATTCTGAACATAACCGTTCCATGTCTTTGGAAGCATTGTGTAGGCGATCAATAATATCCAGTGCTGAGCCTCCGTCATGACTGCGCACCGCTTTGGATAACTCATACATGTGATCCCGTCCGGCAAGTCCGGCAGTTTCTGTAACCGTATCCAAAGTAATTGTTTCAGTATGTGAAACACATTGATCCAAAAGCGACAAGGCATCCCGAAGACCACCATCCGCCAAACGCGCTAACATTTGTGCCGCATCCTCGGTAATGCTGAAAGTTTCTTGTTCCGCAATATGTTGAATGCGGGATGTAATCTCTTCTACGGTAATACGACCAAAATCAAACCGTTGGCAACGGGACAAGATGGTATCTGGCAATTCTTGTACTTCTGTTGTGGCCAACACGAAAATGACATGGGCCGGGGGTTCCTCTAACGTTTTCAATAGAGCATTAAAAGCACTGTCAGTCATCATATGCACTTCATCGATGATGTACACTCGATACTTGGCAACAGCAGGCATGTACGCCACTTCTTCACGCAATTCTCTTACGTAATCAACACCATTGTTCGAAGCCGCATCCAATTCGGTTACATCCATAATGGATCCATCGTCAATACCACGGCAAATTTCACATTCTCCACAAGGATCTCCATCCACCGGATGTAAGCAGTTGACCGCTTTCGCTAAAATCTTAGCACAGGAGGTTTTTCCCGTTCCACGGGATCCCACAAACAAATAGGCATGAGCTAAACGGTCTGACCGAATCTCATTTTTTAAAGCGGTAGTTATATGTTCTTGTCCTA
>JAGCZP010000108.1 GCA_017959985.1 Clostridia bacterium
CTATTCATCCAAAATCACTAGCCTTCTCTATAATTTTTCTCTTTTCTATGCTATACTAAAATCACATTATAAAGTGGGAGGTTTCTTTATGAAAAAAACAATCAGTATTGTAATGGCCATGGCGTTTATCGTTTGCATGATGTCTATTTTAACCATTACTCCATCTGCAAAAGATTATAACGGGCCAAGTGGATCCGGCGATGATTTTATCTACATGGGCAACGACCTCGATCCCTCAGATCCGGATTATGTGGAAGCACGCTTGTACTCTGGGAAAAACAAATACATCACTAATACTCTAGACGGTGTCAGCTATGACAAAAAGTCCAACACCTTAACTCTCAACAATGCCAATTATCCAACCAGTTATTTAGAAATTAACGAAATGGGTAAGAATTTTACCATGAAACTGATTGGGACCAGTTCTCTTCAATCTCTTGCCTGTTGGGGCTATGATCATAACGGCTCTTTAACCATCACTGGAAGTGGAACACTCAAATTAAATGCCAATAAACAATGTAATTACATTCCTTTCATTTTGGATGCTGAATTTTCTGCTAGCTCTTTAACAATTGCTCCTACAGCCAGTCTTCTCATAAACTCTCAGGCATCTAATACTCCTTCCATTCGTATTGCAGATACCTCTTTGGGGAGTAATGCTGTTGTTGGGTTTAAAAAAGCGTTTACATCTACAAAAAAACAATGGGGAAATATCATTTCTGTCGGCTATTATGCAGAAGAAGATCTTTACGTTTTTCCTGCCACCCCAAAAGCTTCTTCGGAATACGACCAAGCTGGAACCTATTATGCCTGTAACAATTTTTCAAGTGTAACTTCCTCCGCCTACACAATCTTCCAACTAGTTTACGATAGCGACTTAGAAGTGTCTGTTGCAAAAGAATTATCCGATAAAAAAGGAAATGTTGCGAATTGTGAGGACTTTACCATCAACACAGGTAGCCACTCCTACGTTGATTTCATCTATCCCGGTGGATTTAGAGAGAGTTATACTTCTAATGGATTCACCTATATTGTCGATGACATGAGTGGCTATTACAACATATATAGGGTTTATAAATCCGCCATTTTTGGAAATGTTCTCTCCTTTGTCGGCAACTTTGATGAAATTCCTAACTACTATACTAAAGATGCCGGAAAACCCTATTATACCTATGATTTCATTGGCAATTTCAGCCAAAAAGGTACGTATTTAGCGAAAGGCACCGACGGCAAATGGTATTACTACAAAGAGGGTAAAAAAGCAAAAGATACTTTACTCTTTAACCACACCGACGGCAAATACTACTATGTCAACAATGGTGTGGTGAATAAATCCGCTACAAAACTTGTTAAACACACCGACGGCAAATGGTATTATGTGAAAAACGGCGTGGTTACCAAATCCACTCTCCTCTTTAAACATACCGATGGTAAATATTACTACGTCAAAAATGGTGTGGTCACCAAATCTACTCTCCTCTTTAAACATACCGATAAGAAATTCTATTATGTGAAAAATGGTGTTGTTACCAAAGCAACCTTACTCTTCAAACATACCGACGGCAAATGGTACTATGTAAAAAATAGCGTCGTAACTAAATCCACCTTGATTTATAAATTTAACGGAGCGAAACGCTACATTAAAGCAGGCGTGTGGCAATCTGGATTTACCGGAAAAGTTAAGATTGGTGGAACAACCTACAACGTTAAAAAAGGAAACGTCGCCTAATTAAGTATTACGATAAAGAGACGCCCTCTGGAAAACCAGAGAGCGTCTCAACTTTTATTAAACTATGGCATATAATGACGGGGTTTAAAGAATAATACAATCAAATCAATCAACCATCCAATGCCGCATAAACCACCTGTAAATAGATAAACCACTCCAAGTAATACTTTTTCTTCATAAAACTTGTGGATTCCAAGCACTCCTAAAAAAAGACATAGAAAAAAGGCAATCCATTTGTCCTTCATATCTATTTCTCTCCTCTCATATACCTTAATCTTTATTTTTCTAATCTACATCTTTTTATTTATCCACAAATATAATAGCATATTCTCTCAGAGAAAACAATTGAATTGCTCCTTCATTCCTTTTCTTTAATTGACAGGTTTTCTCTTCTTTGTTATAATAAAAACCGTTTTGAGGGAGTAGCAAGCGTCTATTTCGACGTAGCAAACCAACAATCCCGGCGAAAGCCTGGTTTGCTTTAATTTGCGAGACTCATACAACAGCTTTTTCTGTGTGTGAGTAATAAAGAACCCTAAGCTCAGATACAAAAAAAGTATCTGAGCTTTTTTGTAGGTGTACTATGAATTTTGTATTTTTTCTAAATAGCATATTGCTAGGTATTGGTCTAGCTATGGATGCTTTCTCTGTATCCCTCGTCAACGGATTTAATGAACCCAAAATGACCATCGGCCGTCTTTCTTCCATAGCTGGAACTTTCGGTTGCTATCAATTTTTCATGCCATTACTTGGCTGGTTTTGCGTACATACGATTACCTCAAAAATTCAAGCCGTCCAACCAATTATCCCGTATATTGCCCTTGTTCTTCTCCTACTTATCGGCGGGAAAATGATTGTCGAATCTTTTCAAAGAAAAGAAAAGCCTGTCTACAAAACAGGATTCTGGGTGTTAATGGTCCAAGGAATTGCCACCTCTATTGATGCCATATCCGTTGGCTTCACCAACGCGGAAAGCACTTTTTTTGAAGCGTTAATTGAAGCGTTAATTATTGGTATTGTAACCTATGGTATTTGCGTCTTAGGCCTGATTCTTGGAAAACGTTTTAGTGTGATACTCGGTAAGAAAGCTTTCCTTTTAGGTGGCATTATCCTTATTAGCATTGGTATTGAAATATTCCTTTGCGGAATTTTGGGAGGTTAATATGTTTATTCCGATCCTTATGTTCATCCTTGGTCTCATTCTTCTTGTAAAAGGTGGCGACTGGTTTGTCGATGGAGCCACCGGCATCTCTCGAAAATTTCATGTTTCGGAAATCTTAATTGGTGCAACAGTTGTCTCCATTGGTACCACCTTGCCAGAGGTCATGGTCTCTGCCACCGATGCCCTTCATGGAAGCGGACAAATCGCCTATGGAAACGCCATTGGATCCATCATTTGTAATACCGCCTTGGTTGCCGCCACCACCATTGCCATTGCGCCTAGCATTTGCAACAAACGCGATTTATTCGTTCCGATCAGTTTCTTCTTTGGCTCTGCTTTTCTCTATACCTTTGTCGCTATTTATTTTCAATCATTCAGCCGTCTATTTGGTATTCTATTACTGGGCATCTTTCTCGCCTATATGGTCATTACCTCTATTCAAAGCATTAAGGATGCCGAAGATTTAAGCGACGAAGTTCCACAAAAGCTAACCAAGCAAAACCCTCTTTGGAAAGATTTGCTTTTTTTGGTTTTAGGAGCAATATTGATTGCCGTAGGAGCCAATTGGCTTGTGCATTACGGAACAGCTTTAGCCAAAGCCTTTGGTGTTCCAGAAACCGTTATCGCTTTAACCTTTGTTGCCCTTGGGACTTCCCTCCCAGAACTAGTGACAGCCATTTCTGCCCTTATTAAAAAACATAGTGATCTCTCTCTTGGAAACATTATCGGGGCCAATCTTTTTAACCTGGTTCTCGTATCAGGCTTATCCGTCACCATCTGTCCCTTTGATCTTCCCTCTGCCAAAACCATCGGTGGCATGAACGCAAGCTTGGTCATTGATATTCCTCTTATGCTCCTTGTTATGATGATTCTATCTCTTCCCGCCCTTATCCACGGGAAACTGCGACGCTGGCAAGGAATTTCTCTATTAACACTATATACCGCCTTCTGTCTCTTCCAACTCTTTTTATAAAGAACAAAAGCTCCTAGCTAGTAGGAGCTTTTTCTTTATCCATATACCAAAAACTTGCGAATAGCCAACACATCTTTCATATCAATTATTGGCTCTTCTTGAGTATTAAAATCTTTTTGCATATTTGCTAACACAAGATTTATCGAGCCATCCAATGCACCGATCATATATTTTCGAATGGCTAAAACATCTTTCATATCCACACTCTTATCTTCGTTGGCATCCCCCATTTGCCAAATGAGAAATGTCGCGGTTTTTGTTTGTGCGTAATCGTTTATTCCTTGAATGATGACAGTTGCTGTCCCCGCTTTATTATTGTTTTCAAACGATACGGTATAGTCGGTTTGCTCTCTAAGTACCGTTCCATTATCCGACACCACAAAGGGCGGTATAATTGCCTCTCCTTCATAAATAAAGCTTGGAATCTCTGATATGGATGCTTTCGAAATATCTTTCGCTCCAATCATGAAGTGTATCACCATTTGTCCGTCATACTCTCCCAGTCCCTCAACATAAATGGATGCTTTCCCGTGGTGGAGATTGTTAGAATAGGACGCCTGATAATCGATTCCTTCTTGTAATAACGCTCCGTTAAAACTTAAAGAAAACGATGGGTATAATTCAGCCCCTGCATACTCTTGAACCGGAATACTTGAAAACATGCAAGCAGCGATATCTTTTTTCGTTGCAAATACAGAAGCCTCGCTAACCGCTCCGTTTTCTTGTTGAGAAGTTTTCTTGGCACGCTGATAAAACGAATAGGAAGTGTTCGACTTTAAATCCTTAAACATCGAACTGGATTGCCATGTCTCCCCACCACAAGAGTATTCCATCCCCTCTGTTTGCACAAGGGTAATGGTATCTTTTGTCACGGACTGTAAAGCAGGAGCTTGAGGAGCCGATGGGCCTTCTTGGCGAACAAGAGATGTAAAAGCATGCACACGAGGACTTGTGGAATCTATACACAAATCACTCCATCCTAGACCTCTCGTAATAAAACCTTGGCCTTGTTCGCAAGCGTTATACGCAATTAAAGCTCGATTATTAAACACATCGTCCCGATCTTTTGCCACTAAGAAACACACTCCGGGATTCTCGGTTTCCGGAATGTTCACCGTATAAACAATCGAGAAAGTATCCCCTTCTTCTAGTGGTACCGGTGTAGACAAAGGCGTGGTCAAATACCCGTTATATTCGTACGTGCCACTCTCCGACGATACTTTTTGTCCGCTTTCCGGATCGCTGCTGACGTCTAAATTCTTATAAACATCAATGGTATACGTTCCACCAGGGTCGTTAAAATAATAATTGCTGCAAGCCTCTAAAATCTCTCGATGTTGCGCGGTAAAGACAGCCGCAATTTTGGCAGTCCGCTTATTCTTTACCACCACAAAGCTTCCGCCTACAGCTCCATCATAATGGTAGTTGTAGTCGTAATCATTTGGCTCGTCCCCATCAAAAACGTACACTTCATTATTGAGCATGGAACGCTCTTCATAAGATACCCATCCATATCCGTTGGTACCCCACGTAGGACCCCAAGAATTCTTAATCAGCCATGCTCCATTAGAAGACGGACGGGTCGCCATACTGAAGTTTTCTTTGGAATAATTGTCATCCCATCCCACGACTGTAATTCCATGATTACAATTATTGTTTCCGTAATAGTTTTGAAAATAGGCATCCCCATTTAAATTGTCGGTTGAATAATAAATGTTCGTTCCTACCGAACCATATTTCATAATGGCCGCTTTAACATCTTGATAATTGTCATCCTGTTTAATGGTAATCACATAGGCATTTTGCAAATGGGCAGCATCGTTGTAACACAAATCGTCACTAAGCACTAAGGAATGATCTTCCTTGGCTTCTTCCATCGGTGCCAATCTCTCTTCATGAGCTCCTCGCCAACTGGCTAAGGCAATCATTGAAAAAAGAAAATTCCCACCAAACTCTAAATAATCTTCATGGGTGTTTAGGTGTAAATAGTCTCCTTCTAAAAGCCCTAACGGATCGAGTCCTGTGTGATACATAAAGTACACCAGTCCCCATTCGGAAAAGTCCGTTTGGGTTCTTTCAAACCCTTCATTCTTTATCATTTCCGTTTCCAAACAAGACATAGAGGAATAATTCCAACAGAGTCCTAAATCTCCCTGGCTTTTCGGATCGGTCACCCATCCTTTATCCACAGAGCTGAAGGAAGACGGAATGGTTTCCTCTGGAGATTTCATAAGCGTATTAGTAAATTCCGGAAGATCAATTTGAACAAATCCCGTATCCTCTCCCGTTTCTGTTACACCCTTTACTTGTTTAGCTTGGAAAGAATTAAAAGATAGTTCTCCCTCTTTTGCACACACACAAGTGGAAAAAGACAATAGCAAACAAAGGGCACATAATACTGCACCCCACCGCTTTCCTTGTTTGCGAATCTGTTGCATATTGCCTCCAAAGAAATGCCCTGCTTGCTACCAAGCAGGGCATATTTTCATTACTCTAGTCCCGCTACAATACGGCGTAGTTTTAAAATATCTTTCATGTCAATCTCGCCATCGCTATTGACATCTGCACGGTTTTCTATAATGGTAACCGACTGACCTGCTACAAATCTCCGTAACGCTAGGACATCCTTCATATCAATATCCCCGTCGTCGTTTACATCTCCTAAAAGACCGGTAGAACCACTAACATCCGATATGGTGCTTTGTACCGACACATCGGAAATCTCACTAGAAGTGTCTCCCGAGGTGTTACTCGGTTGTGTCGACTGGACATCCAACGTGAAAGGATCATGGTCTGGATGCAAAACTGTTCCTGTTACAGCCTTATCCGCATCCATCGAAATAACATAAACGGCGAGTAAAGAATCTCCGTCTTTACTAACGGATGATGGCGCTGTTGCCACTCCATTGACAGAAATTGTAAAGCAAGCGGTTATTTGCTCATCCGAATAGGTGGATCCATGATAGACACCCGGAAGCGTAAAGGTCATAGTTGCGTTGCTATTCTTTGCACACACCCAACTATCTGTCCGGTTCACATACGTATATCTAGGCGTTTCTTCCGTAACATTCAACGATAAGACATACGAATCACTGCTTACATTTCCTTGTGTGGTGGTCGTGGTCGCCTTTGTGGTGGTGGTTGTCGTTGTGGTGGTCGTTGATTTTTTCGTTGTGGAACTAGTAGAGCTAGAACTGCCCGACGTTCCTTGTGTGGGTTCGGTGACTTCCGTTCCTTCTGACAAAGAAACGTTATCCACGTACACTGTACCCGTTTGCTGTTTATACACCGAGAAGATAAAGGTGACCCCATCATTCTCTTGTATATTCCCCGTCGTAAAGGTGTATGGCAAGGTTCTTGTGTTCAGTTCGTTGTTCGAACCATTGGTATTCCGAATATAGACATAGGTTAAATTCGGTGTTCCCGTGATATCGCCACCTAATGTATAGGTGGTATTGGGCTTCATACCATAAACCGTCTGGGAGACAATCGCGGAAATATCTCCGGCGACCATCTTCATGTGACCGTCTTCCCAAGTGACGTTTCCATCGGTTGTCCAAGGATCCGAAGACCCATCAAACGTTCCATTAATGATGGTGCCATCGCCGGAGTATTGGTTACCGCCGCCTCCGCCGCCTCCGCTTTCACCGCCTGGTTGAGCATACGCAAAGGCACTCCAAAGACCTGTCTGTGTTGCATTTTTTGCACGTACACGATATTTGTGAATCGAACCCTCTTCCAAATTATTATGGACAAATGGACTCGTAACATTTTGCATCAAAACGCCATCCACTTCCATATCGTATCCGGTGGCATTGTTGACATCGTTCCAATACACTTGCACCGATGTTTTGCTTAAGGTATCAGCACGCACGCCAGGAATGGCTAAAAGTTCTTCCGGACAAATAATAATCGTATCTTGTGCCGACCATTCCGACCATACACCGGAGACCATTGCTCTCGCTTTAAAGCTATAATATCCGGGAGCCATATTGGTATAATCTTTCACCGCATAACCCCACTGGTTTAACGGAACGGTTACCACATTATTATTGTAATCCAAAATTTGATATTCGGTTGCACCCGTTACACGGTCAATAATAACTTGGAAGGCATGCGGATCTTCGTAATTTTCTTTTACAACCAATCCAGGAATTGGTGGGCCATCTGCGTGAATACGTGTTTGCACTAACCCACTCCAGTTACTCTCTCCACGAATACCGACCGCTTTTACACGGAACATATGGGTTGTATCATCCGAAAATCCCTTTAAGTATTCGCAATCAGTATCACCACTGGTAAAGGAAACAAAGGAATCATTAAAAATAATGGGTTTGGTATCAATTTCCATGTAGTAATCCACAGCACCTTCAACCGGATCCCATGTAACCACGACCCCATGTCCGTCCGGCGTTACCGTAACATTTTGCGGTGTGCCAACCGACACTAACGCTTCATAACTCCAAATGCTCGGAGAATTTCCACTCTTAGAACGAAGCTTCACCGTATGATTTCCAATACCCATACCGGTAATATCATAGGGACTCGATACACTGTTCCGCACCGTACCGTCAATACATAAATCGTATCCGGAAGCCCCGGAAATAGCCTCCCAAGAAACGGTAATTGTAGAACCATTTACCTCGGTATTCGGGGTCGGGGCCGGCAATAGGCCATGACTTTCCGCATAATTAGGATATTCATTTGGTAAGGCAAATTGCTTATTGGGCACGCTTTCAATGACATTGTATTCGTCACCCAAATCAATGCCGTCATCCCCTAAATATTGGGCTTTTACAGGAAGGTTTCCTTCATAGGATGTGCCACCATTGGTGTACGGCAAAATGGTACAAGAATCCAAATAGGTATAGCAAGTATCGTAATCCGGTGTACCGGCCCATCCGGTGTAGGCGCTCTTTCCAACGCAATATAGTTTATCGTCTTTCACCGGGAACCAAGTCGCCAGCCAGAAACGGGTACCATAACGAGGTACTTCGATACCGTGCGGGAAGGTTGCACTTAAAAACGGTCCCATTTCCACTTGTTCGGGAGATGGTTGCATCACTTCGTTATTGGGTTTGATGTAGTTTTGTCCATGCCAGTTGGCATCGCAGCGTTGATACTCTTGGTTATTAATATCGTATCCATCCACACGAAGTCCATCAATAAACCAAATAACCGCAGGGTCATTATCTGCATTGGTAGTGTAAGGGTTATCCAGTCCAAACCATTCGTACACCAGTTCATGCCAATTACCGTCCGCAATACTGACCGTTGCATCGTTTAATTGGTGTGAACGTCCCGAATAGTTTCCGCCTTCACCAGGACGTTTACCGCCCCAGCAGTTGGTACGTAAGTTATTATGAGAAACCACGTCATTGGCGCCGCCGTCATCCATAGGCGAAGGAGTTTCCCAGTCGATTTCGGAGTTGCGAACACCGTTTTCAGGGATGTTATGCGCCTTGTTATATTGGTATAAGCCGTCACCGGTGTCCCCTTCCATGTAGCCGATATAACTAAACGACCAGAAAGCGGTACACACACCTAAAACCGGCTCTATTTTACAAACAACCGTATACCGAGCCGAAGCATAATAATCTCTAGTCACAATACCCGCGCCAACACGATGGGTCATTCCACCAACACCTTGCACGTTGCCTTCGTATTGGTCACCATGGGATTCTAAGATACAAACGCTACGACCATCTTCAGTGCCCAATTTCACGTTGGCAGCATTTAGACCACCATTGGCACCGCCCCATGCGGTATTGGATACTAGCCAAACACTGGGATCTAAAACGTCACTATCAAAGTCGTCATCGACCCCTTCTCCGATGGTCATACCACCCGACGGAGTAGGACACCATTCGTTGCCATTAGCTTCCATATAAATATTATCTAGATAGGCGTATCCTTCCGCTCCCTTATACATGGAGAAAGAGAGACGACCGCCGGTATATTCCACATCCGTTTTAACCGTGGCAATAACCACGTTATGTAACCAGCTATTTCCCGACAAAGCCGGGCCCTTGGTTACTTTGGCACTACCGGTTGTCACGCTAAAACTACAATCTAAATTGGTAAGACCATTAGGATTGACATCCGCTGTAATGGTATAGGTACTATTGGGTGCTAGGGAGACTTGGTCAAATAAATAGACCACCGATGTAGAAACGGTGGGTTCTACATGCATCGCCACGCCTTTGGATCCTGAATAAGCAGCCGCTGTAGAAACCGATGCGTTGGTAAACGACCAACTGTTTAAATCATCCGTTTCAAAATCGCCACCAACCAAGAGGTTTTCTCCTGCGGGTGGTAATATCTGAATCCGTGGTGCCGCTACCACAATAATGGCCCCTATGCTAGATAGCAAAAGGAAAGCCGCAGCGCATATACTTAATAGTTTTTTACTCAGTACTTTCATCGTCTCAATAGTCCCCTTTAATAGTGTAGAACATAACTTGTCCATAGATAAAAAGTATAACATATTTATATATAAGAAACAAGATTTTTAAACTTTTATATAGATTATTTAGCAAGTTGTACAAGAAAGTGGAACGGTTTTTGGCAAATAGAAAAAAACACCCTGCATTTTTTTGCAGGGTGTTTTGCGGTTTTATCGATTAAGAGGTTTTCTTAATGCCCCAGAAGGTTTGTGTATTCACAGTTGGGTTGGCACTCAAAGCATTATCAAGATAGTATTTTCTCACTGTCAAAGTATCGGATTTCACTTCCACTTGTGTGAAGGAGTAGTGATGTCCGTCTTCAACATACTTGAGATACGGTTCTGCGAAGGAGTTCTTATTATCAATCTTAATGCTGTTATCCACGTCACCTGTAATCGAGAAGACACTAAAGAGTGGATGGCCAGGATTGACGCAATAATCAACACCATTGGTCATTTGCGAGGTCCAAGATTGTTGTGAATAGCTTCCATTACTTGCTTTCATCGGATACGACACGCTATAGCTATGGGTATGGGCTTGCATAACCAGATCAACACCAGTATCGTCACAAATCTTTAAGAAGTCTCCACGGAGAACCACAGCGGTGCTATCGCTCTCGTCATTTTCATCTTGGGCCGAGAAAACCGGACGGTGCATGTAGACAAACTTCCATTTCTTGGTCGTGTTCGTCATTTCGGTCCGTAAGAAGTTAAGTTGATTTTCGTTGAGTTTCTTTAGCCCATTGGAACCATTATCCAAAGCAACGAAGTGGGCATTGCCGTAGTCAAAGGCATAGTAAGCCGTAGAAGTGTTCACGTTAAAGCGCGTACGCCACATCTCTGAAGATGGGTCATGGTTACCAGTTGTCGGCATCATAGGAAGTTTTGAGAAGCCATTACTACCAAGGCTCAACATATTACCCCAGATGAAGCCATATCCACCGGTGTCGGAGAAATCACCACCATGAATCATAAAACTTGGTGTAAAGGTTTCAAAGGCTTTGGTAAAGATATTCCGCATCTTAATACCAGCATCTTGGTTGACCGAATATTGCGTATCGGATAAGTACAAGAAACTAAAATCTCCAATTGTAGACGGCTTGGTTGTAAAGGTGTAAATATCCGACCAAGTATTCGTAGCACTATCACCGACTCGATAGGAATAGGTGGTATTCGGGCTGTAAGCACTGAAGGTTGCCTTATGGTCATACCGGTCAATACTTCTATAGGTAGAACGCAAATCATAACTATAAGTGAAGGAATAGTTGTTTGCCGGGTTATAATCTGGAACCATGGTGGTATTCGAATGGTTCTCGGTAGCGTTTAATGTCACTACATTCACACCGGAATCAAAGTCTGCCGACGAAGCGTTCGCTCCTTCAATAATTTGAACTTTCGGTGCGGTGCAAGTAGCATAGGTTCCAAAGGTAAATCCATAGACCGAGCAAGCAGAATCGTTAAAGGATAAGGTCACTTGATCAATTAATAAATCTTCACTGGATTCCACAAAATAACTACCAGCCGTTGTTGTGGTTGTGGTTGGCGTTAAGTTTTGTTCGCCGGCACCATTACTAGAAATTTCAAAATCGGTTTCTTTTTTACCACTTTGTCCCGTAATGGTTTTATCGTTATCCATCAAAACGGTGTAGGTTAATGTGTAGGTCGTATTGTGATCCACAACGGGGCTTTCGGTGTAGCTATCATAGGTAGCACCTTCCATACCGATTACATAAGCACGTACTTCTGATTCCGTTTTGTTGGATCCATTATAGACTTTAAAAGCGATATAAATCTTAGCCGTTTGACCGCGATCATAGGTCCACGATTTATTAATTTGAACGTTTCCGCTTTCATATTTGCCAAGTTGTAAGAATTGGAGATTTAATGTAACTTCATCACCGGAACCACTGTTTTGTGTTGTGGTCGTTGTGGTTTGTTCGGGTTGAGAATCTTCAGACACCGTAGAAACTTCAGATACGGTGGAAACCTCAGAAACCGTAGATACTTCTGAAACGGTGGAAACTTCCGAGTTAACAGACGTTGTTCTGGTCGGATTGGTTCCTTGTCCACCTTGTGCAATGGTGGCTGTGTTAAAGTCTGGGTTGGCAATGGTACCGGTAACGGTCACATCA
>JAGCZP010000109.1 GCA_017959985.1 Clostridia bacterium
CCCCGCAGTATCCCCGACGGCTTAGGCGCCAAAATCCAAAAATCCTCTGTGCGCGTGTTACCAATTTTCAACCTCTTGCAAAAAACCGGAAACATCAGCGAGCGAGATATGTTTAACACCTACAACATGGGTGTGGGCATGAGTATTGTCGTTTCCAAAGACGACGTGAACAAAGCCTTAGACATTTTGAAAGCAAACGGCGAAGATGCCTATGTCATTGGCGAGATTATTGCGTCGAATGACAAAATTGTGTTGGAGTAAATTATGAAAAAAGCAAAAATTGCGGTACTCGTGTCCGGGGGCGGCACCAATTTGCAAGCACTTTTAGACGCCCAGAAGTCCGGCATCATCACAAGCGGAGAAATCTCTCTGGTCATTTCCAACAAAGCCGGCGCTTATGCCTTAGAGCGTGCTAAAAACTTTAACGTGCCCTCTTACACGGTGCTCAAAAAAGACTACGCTTCCCAGACAGACTTTGAAGATGCAATTATCAACCTGTTAGAAGAAAACCAAATTGATTTGATTGTGCTGGCAGGCTTTATGTCCATTTTGAGCGAGCATTTTACCTCTCGCTATGACAAACGCATTATAAACGTACACCCAGCCCTCATCCCCAGTTTTTGCGGCGAAGGGTTTTACGGCTTAAAAGTTCACGAAGCCGCCCTGCAAAAAGGGGTAAAAGTGACCGGCGCCACCGTTCATTTTGTTAACGAGATTCCCGACGGCGGAGAAATCCTCTTACAAAAAGCGGTGGAAGTACAAGACGGCGACACACCGGAAGTGTTGCAAAAACGTGTTATGGAACAAGCCGAGTGGATTATTTTGCCACAGGCAGTGGAAAAAGTATCAAAAACGATTGTTTCAAAATAAAGGAGTTAGGATTATGGACATTTATAAGATTACAAACATTGACGAGCTCATCAAAGGCAATTCCTATGTGGGCCGCGGCATCGTGGTCGGTAAAACCCCCGACGCCAAAAAAGCCGTTGCTGCCTATTTCATCATGGGCCGTAGCGAAAACTCCCGCAACCGCGTGTTCGTAGAAAAAAACGGCGAGGTGTTTACCGAACCTTTTGACGCTTCCAAAGTACAGGACCCCAGCCTCATCATTTATGCGGCCATTCGTCAATATGAAAATAACTTGATTGTAACAAACGGCGATCAAACCGATACCATCTACGATGGCTTAAAGGAGGGCAAATGTTTCTCTAGCGCCTTAACCGCCAGAGAATTTGAACCAGACGCTCCCAACCTAACCCCTCGTATCAGCGCCATGCTCACTTTTGAAAATAACGACTTCTCTTACAAGATGAGCATCTTAAAATCCATTGACGCCGAAGGCTCTGACTGCGCCCGCTATACCTTCCATTATCCCGGCAAAGCCGGTCTTGGTCATTTCCTCCACACCTATGTGTGCGACGGCAACCCCATCCCCACCTTCCAAGGAGAACCGGAACGAGTAGCCATTGATGACGATATCGATGTCTTTGCTAACCGTTTATGGAATGCGCTGGATGAAAACAACAAAATTTCCCTCTATGTCCGTTACACCGATCTGGAAACCGGCGACGTGACCAATCGATTAATCAATAAGAACAAATAAGGAGTGCCGACAATGAAAGAGTTTGAATTAAAATACGGTTGTAACCCCAACCAAAAACCTTCCCGCATTTATATGCACGACGGTTCCGACCTTCCCATTGAAATTTTAAATGGCCGTCCCGGTTATATCAATTTTTTAGACGCCTTTAACTCCTGGCAACTAGTCAAAGAATTAAAAGAAGCTCTCGGTCTGCCGGCGGTTACTTCCTTTAAACACGTGAGCCCCACCTCTGCCGCTGTGGGTATTCCCCTTTCGGATACTCTCAAAAAGGCTTGCTTTGTGGACGATATCGAAGGCTTAGACGATTCTCCTCTCGCCTGCGCTTATGCCAGAGCCAGAGGTACTGATCGTATGTGTTCTTTCGGCGACTGGGTTGCTTTATCCGATGTGTGCGACGTAACCACCGCCAAAATGGTTAAACGAGAAGTGTCCGATGGTATCATTGCCCCCGGATACGAGCCGGAAGCTTTGGAAATCTTAAAGAGCAAGAGAAAAGGCGGCTATAACATCGTTAAAATTGATGAAAACTTTGTGCCAGACCCACAAGAACACAAACAAGTGTACGGCATTACGTTCGAGCAAGGCCGCAACAACTTTAAAATCGATAAAGAACTTCTTGGAAACATTGTTACCAAGAACAAAAATATGCCAGAATCCGCTATTCGCGATTTGATTGTGGCCTTAATCACCTTAAAATACACCCAATCCAATTCCGTGTGCTTTGCCATTGACGGCCAAGCCATTGGCGTGGGCGCCGGACAACAATCCCGTGTGCACTGCACCCGCTTAGCCGGCTCCAAAGCCGATACGTGGTTTTTGCGCCAAGCCGATCAAGTATTAAATCTTCCTTTCAAAGAAGATATCGGCCGTCCCGAACGGGACAACGTTATCGACGGCTACATTAACCAAAACGAAGAAGACGTGTGTGCCGACGGCAATTGGCAAAAATATTTCACCAAACAACCCGCTCCGTTCACCAAAGAGCAACAAGCCGCCTATTTGGCCACCAAAGACAACGTGGCTCTCGGCTCGGATGCCTTCTTCCCCTTTGCGGACAACATTGAGCGCGCTTACAAGAGCGGTGTCAAATACATTGCCGAACCTGGCGGATCCATTCGTGACGATCTGGTTATCGAATGCTGTGACCGCTATGGCATGAGCATGTGCTTTACCGGCATGCGTTTGTTCCATCATTAATCCATTTTCGAGGTGCCCTATGAACATTTTAGTGGTTGGCGGTGGCGGAAGAGAACACGCCATCATCAAAAAGATTAAAGAAAACCCCGTGGTAGAGACTATCTATGCACTCCCTGGCAACGGCGGTATTGCGGCCGACGCCACCTGCGTGGATATCAAAGCCACCGATATTGACGGCATCGTAACCTTTGCCACCGGGCATAACGTAGAATATGCCATTGTGGCGCCGGACGATCCGTTAGTGCTGGGCGCTGTCGACAAGCTAGAGGCAGCCGGCATTCCTTGCTTTGGTCCTAAAGCCAACGCCGCTATTATTGAGGGCAGCAAAGTGTTCTCCAAAAACTTAATGAAAAAGTATCACATCCCCACCGCCGAATACGAAGTCTTCGACGATGCCAAGCAAGCCCTCCTCTATTTAGAATCGGCCCCGATCCCTACCGTCATTAAAGCCGATGGGCTAGCACTCGGCAAAGGCGTTATTATTGCCAACACAAGAGACGAGGCCAAAGACGCGGTTAAATCCATTATGGAAGACAAACAATTTGGTAAATCTGGAGATAAGATTGTCATTGAAGAGTTTTTAACCGGCCCGGAAGTGTCTGTTTTGGCGTTCACCGACGGCAAGGTGGTCAAACCCATGATTTCTTCTATGGACCACAAACGCGCCGGGGATAACGACACGGGACTCAACACCGGTGGTATGGGTACAGTGGCTCCTAACCCCTATTACACCGACGACATAGCGAAAGTTTGTATGGATACCATCTTCTTGCCCACCATCCGGGCCATGAAAGAAGAAGGCCGCACCTTTAAAGGCTGCCTCTATTTTGGTCTCATGCTTACAAAAGACGGACCCAAAGTCATTGAATATAACTGTCGTTTCGGCGATCCGGAAACCCAAGTGGTGTTACCCCTCTTAAAGAGCGATTTGTTAACCATTATGACCGCCGTTACTCACGGTTCCTTGGCAGATACCCCGGTGGAATTCTCTAAAGACAGTGCCGCATGCGTCATTATGGCTTCCAAAGGCTATCCCGTCTCTTATGAGAAAGGATTTCCTATCACCATTCCAGATACTATTAAAGACAGCGTCTTTGTGGCCGGCGCGGCGCTTAAAGACAGTCACCTCGTTACGTCCGGTGGACGGGTTTTGGGTGTAACCGCCGTAAAACCCACCTTGCAAGAAGCGCTGGACGCTTCCTACAAAATGGTGGAATCCATTTCCTTTGATAACGCATACTACCGTCACGATATTGGACAAAAAGCCTTAGCGGCACAGAAAGGATAACACAATGGTTTACAGAATCTTTGTCGAAAAGAAAAAAGAATACGCTCACGAAGCCAAAGCCCTTTTAAACGATGCCAAAAACCTGCTCGGAATCAAGGGTTTAGAAGACGTGCGCGTATTAAACCGTTACGATGCCGAAGATATTACGGAAGCACTTTTCTCCTATGCGGTAAAAACCGTTTTCTCCGAGCCACAAGTGGATATTGCCTCAGAAACCTTGGATGCCACTGGCGCGACCGTCTTTGCCGTGGAATTCTTACCAGGTCAATTTGACCAGCGGGCAGATTCCGCTTCCCAATGTATCCAAATTATCTCCCAAGGCGAGCGTCCTCTCATCCGTTCGGCGAAAGTGTATGTGTTATACGGGGCCCTCACCGACAAAGAATTCGAAGAAATCAAAAAATATGTCATAAACCCGGTAGAAGCCAGAGAAGCTACCTTAGAAAAACCGGAAACCTTGCAAGTGCAATACGACGTTCCCCAATCCGTTGCTACCTTAGACGGTTTTTGCAAACTTTCCAAAGACGAATTAAAACAAATGATTGCGGATTTGGGTCTTGCCATGGATTTAGACGACATCGTTTTTTGCAAATCCTATTTCCAAAAAGAAAAGCGCGATCCTACCATCACCGAAATTCGTCTGATTGACACCTATTGGTCGGATCACTGCCGTCATACCACGTTTTCTACCGTCATTGACAACGTGACCTTCCAAGATGAACTTTTGCAAAGTGCGTATAACGAC
>JAGCZP010000110.1 GCA_017959985.1 Clostridia bacterium
ACTCATCATACCAAAGGAGGATAATTTTTTCTATGCATAGCTAAAGCTTTTTGGAACTACCGGCAGTGCCGGTAGTATTCCTTTTACAATAAAAAAGGTGCGATATATTCCTACATCGCACCTTTCAACCCATTTAAAAATTTTGTGCAGCAATTTCAAAATATGCTTGTGGGTGTGCACACACCGGACATACAGAAGGAGCTTTTTTACCAACACAAATATGTCCGCAATTGGAACATTTCCAAATTTGATCCCCATCTTTAGAGAAAACCAAACCTTCTTTAACATTCTTTAAGAGTTTTAAATAACGCTCTTCATGTTCTTTTTCAATGGCAGCAACGCCGTCGAACATTTTGGCAATGCTCTCAAAGCCTTCTTCTCTTGCCTCTTTGGCAAATTGTGGATACATCTCCGTCCACTCATAGTGTTCGCCATCGGCTGCGGCTTGTAAATTGACATCGGTCGCAGGGACGCCACCGTTTAATAACTTAAACCAAATCTTTGCATGTTCTTTTTCGTTGTTAGCGATTTCTTCAAACAACGCAGCAATTTGAACATACCCATCCTTTTTTGCTTTGGAAGCAAAATAGGTGTATTTATTTCTCGCTTGAGATTCTCCTGCAAACGCAGCTTGCAAGTTTTTCTCGGTTTTTGTTCCTTTTAAATCCATACCATTAACACTCCTTTATGAGAATTTTCTCTATCTCACCCACATACACGCGGTGAAAATCACCGTTTGCATAACACGCTGGGAGAATAGCTTCGTTTAAGAATCCTTTGGGATCCATATCCTGAACATATTGTTTTTTGCAAATAACTACTACTTTTGCTTCTTCAAAGTAAGGAGTTACGTTAGAAAACTTTACGGTCAAACCCGTTTCTTTGATTTTATCCACATCCCGTCCGGATTTGGTCCCGCAAAAGTTTAAAGCATCGCGATAGCCTTTTCCTAAAAAGCATAATGCGTAACTGTCGTTTTCTTCCATAAAACCATAAGAATAACGGGAAGGACGAACAAATGCGAAAGTGACATTCTTATTCCATAAAACACCAATACCACCCCAACTGGCGGTCATCATGTTTTGTTTTTGTTCATTTCCCACCGTAATCAGCATCCATTCGGATCCGATTTTTTGAAACACGTTATCGTCCCATTCCAAAGGGGTTATCTCTTTAAACGTACTCACTATAATCACCTTTTTTAGTATACTAAAATTTGGATGAATTTGCAACCTTTACAAGTGAAGTAACAACTTAGCAACATTAAAATAAATGAGGAGAGACAAAGCGTCCACAAGGGTGGTAATAAACGGACTAGCCATCACCGCAGGATCGAGTCCAATTTTTTTGGCAAAAATTGGTAAAGAACAGCCAATAATCTTAGCAAACAAAACCGTTGCAACCATGGTGATACAAACCGTCGCCGCCACCCAAGGCGTTACCGCAGCATTATGTAACAACATATTGTCAATTAACATCATCTTTAAGAAATTGACAAGTGCCAGTGCCAAACCGCAAAGAACCGATACACGAATTTCTTTCCATAAAACGGCAAAGGTATCTTCCCATTCAATTTCTCCCAAAGATAGTCCACGAATGACGGTAACGGATGCCTGGCTACCGGAATTACCACCTGTGTCCATTAACATAGGAATGAAGGCCGTTAGAATAACCGAACTAGCGAGTTTATCTTGGAAACCACTAATAATCATACCCGTAAAAGTAGCCGAAATCATCAAGAACATAAGCCAAGGGATTCTCTTTTTCCAAGTTTCCACAATGCCCGTTTTTAAGTAAGGTTTATCGGTTGGCAAGATAGCGGCCATCTTTTCGATATCTTCCGTAGACTCTTCTTCCATAACGTCCATAGCATCGTCGAAGGTAACAATACCAATAAGACGTTTTTCTTTATCCACGACAGGCAAGGCCAAGAGACTATATTTGCTAAAGGTTTGAGCCACGACTTCCTTATCTTCCAAGGTTTCCACACAGATGACATTGGAATCCATGATTTCCCCAATGGTCTTATCTTGGGTATTTAAGAGCATATCTTTGACCGTGACAACCCCTTGAAGTTTACGGTTATTATCCACCACATAACAAGTATAAATGGTTTCTTTGTCTAAACCCGTTTTCCGTATTTTATTAAAGGCTTGTTTGACGGTCATGTCTTCTTTGAGATCCACAAACTCGGTGGTCATTAAACTGCCTGCACTATCGCTAGGATACTGTAGTAATTCGTTAATGGTCTGACGCATTTCCGGGTCAGTGTATTTTAAAATACGACGCACCACATTGGAAGGCATTTCTTCAATCATGTCCACCGCGTCGTCCATGAACAATTTGTCCATGACTTCACTGATTTCCCGACCGCTAAAGGCCCGAATGAGTTCTTCTTGGATATCCCCATCAACCTCAACAAAAGCTTC
>JAGCZP010000111.1 GCA_017959985.1 Clostridia bacterium
TTATATATAATATATATATTTTTAGCGCGACAGTTTTTCTATAATATAACAGTCGCGCATGAATGTCAAGAAATATTTTAAAAAATATTGTCAATTTCGACGCAAAATTTGTACAAACATCAAAAAACAAGTTTTTTTATTCAAAATCGGAGTAAAAATCCTTCTAAAAAGAAACACACGGATGGGTGGGTATTTGTTTATAATTTTTGCAAAAAATCCATCCTTTTCTTGACAGTTTATTTTAGATAGCATACAATATCCTTTGGTAAATGCGTTGACCTTAGAAGAGTACTCATTTCCCTCTTGTCTAGAGAGAATCACAAATGCTGGAAGTGATTTACAAGAGAAATGACGAAGTGCGCTAAGAGAGCACAATAGCCGAAAGTCCTTGGTATATAGGCTATTGCGGATATCCCCGTTATCGGATATAGGATACATTTCCTTGAGTGAAAAATAAGAGTGGAACCGCGAGACAATCGCCTCTGTTAACCTTGTGACAGGTTTGACAGGGGTTTTTTATTTTTAGAAAGGAGCACAACAATATGTTTTCTAAACTCAAAAAGGATATTGCTGTTATCCGCGAGCGCGATGCAGCGGCTCGTTCCAATGTGGAAGTTTTCTTCCTGTACAATAGCATTAAAGCGGTACGTGCCTATCGCCGTGCCCACTGGTGTTTTGAACACAAGATGCTCTTTTTAGCCCGGTATATTTCCCAACGTTGTGTGCGGAAAACGGGCATTGAAATTCACCCCGGTGCAACCATTGGAGAAGGACTCTTTATTGACCACGGTGTTGGTGTGGTCATTGGAGAAACCACTATTATCGGTAACAACTGCACCCTCTACCAAGGCGTGACCCTCGGTGGTACCGGTAAAGAACACGGCAAGCGTCACCCCACCCTTGGCAATAACGTGATGGTGGGCGCCGGTGCCAAAGTCTTAGGTCCTATCACCATTGGCGATAACACCCGTATTGCTGCCGGTGCGGTGGTTTTGGATGACATCCCTGCGGATTGCACCGCCGTCGGTGTTCCTGCCCGTGTTGTGAAAATCGGTGGCATTCGTGTGGATGACCTAGATCAAATCCACATTCCAGACCCGGTCTCTCAAGAGCTGTGCCGCTTAGAAGGTGAAATTCAAAAGTTAAAGACAAAAATCGACTCCATAAAAAATGAGGAATAAGCTATGTTACTGTACAATACCCTAACCCATGAAAAAGAAGAATTTAAAACCCACACTCCTGGCAAAGTGGGTATGTATACCTGCGGACCAACTGTCTATCACTATGCCCATATTGGCAACTTGCGCACCTACTTAATGGAGGATGTTTTAGAGAAATATCTTCGCTATGCCGGATACGATGTCAAACGGGTTATGAACATTACCGACGTAGGCCATTTAGCCAGCGACGCGGATACCGGTGAAGATAAGATGCTCAAAGGCGCTCGCCGGGAGCATAAAACCGTTATGGAGATTGCCAAGTTCTATACCGATGCGTTCTTTGAGGATTGCAAAAAATTAAACATCAAAACTCCTGATGTGGTAGAACCGGCTACTGGTTGTATTGATGACTTTATCCATATGGTAGAAGTGCTCTTAGAAAAAGGCTATGCCTATATTGCCGAAGGCAATGTGTATTTTGATACCTCTAAGCTGGACGAATACTATGTCTTCAATAAACAAGAAGCCGAAGAATTAGAGGTAGGCGTGCGCGAAGGTGTCGAAGAAGATACGTTCAAACGCAACAAAACCGACTTTGTCTTATGGTTTACCCGTTCAAAATTTGATGACCAAGAACTCAAATGGGAAAGCCCTTGGGGCCTTGGCTATCCAGGATGGCATATTGAATGCAGTGGCATTAGCATTAAGCATATCGGAGAATATCTGGATTTACACTGTGGTGGCGTGGATAATGTGTTCCCCCATCACACCAACGAGATAGCCCAAAGCGAAGCCTATTTGGGTCACACCTGGTGCCCTCATTGGTTCCATGTTTTACACCTAAACACAAACTCCGGGAAAATGAGCAAGTCCAAAGGCGAGTTTTTAACCGTATCCCTTTTAGAATCCAAAGGATACAATCCTCTTGCCTATCGTTTCTTCTGCTTACAATCCCACTACCGCAAATCCTTAGTGTTTACCTTTGAAAACTTAGACAATGCTTCCATTGCCTATAATAAGCTTTTACAAAAGATCCAAGCCCTTAAAGGCGGCGAAAAAGAACCGATTGATAAGGACACCTTCGCCTCCTATCAAAAGGCCTTTAAGGAAGCGTTAGACAACGATTTAAACACGTCTCTAGCCGTTACCGCTTTGTACGACGTATTAAAAGCAA
>JAGCZP010000112.1 GCA_017959985.1 Clostridia bacterium
CAAAAGAAAAAGCCCCTTTAGGGGCTAAGTCTGTAAACTAACCGCGGTTGGCGGACTATTCGGCGAGCCTATAGGCTCAGCCGATAACATTGCCCAAGGGGCAAAGAGCAAACCACCGGCACGGCCGGTGGTTATGATTTTATTCTTGATTGTGAGAAAGAAAAGTACATTGAATAAATGGAGGTGTGTGGTTTATTTTATAAAGTTGAGCGGCGAACAAAATGCTTTACCGCGCTGTTTGCTATCTGTTAAATGCTCTTTTTTTAATAAGTAATTTTGTAACAAGGCTACACAGAGAGATAATCATTAGGGCAATCCAAAGACCGAGTGGACTATTATCTTTAGTTTTCGGAGAAGTTGATTTTCGAAGTATAACCACTTTCCTTGAATCTTTTTTCTCCGTTTGTTTTTGTTCACGTTTAGGAGATTTCTCTGACTCTTTTGTTACAGTTATTGTTGCTACATCGCTTGTTGTGGAAGCGGTAGCGCCATTTATTGTATATGTGGCAGTAACTTTACAATAGTAATAATACTCACCGACTTCTAAATCTGAAGGAATAGTATATGTGCTGTCTGTGGCACCGGAAATAATTGTTCCGCCTTCGTTGCTTTTTGTGTTGTTTTTGTACCACTGGTAAGAAAGCGTGTTTTCATCCGCGGAATCAACGGTTGCCGTAACACCAAGTTTTCCATTTACCTGACCGTAGTTGAAAGTTTTGTCTATTGGAGCAGTTACGGTAGGTGCGATGATAGTGAAACTATTTATGTTTTGTACAGTATCAGCGAGTAAATTCTTAAGAAACTGAATCGCCTTCGCTTTTACAGCGTCATTGGATAGACCGTCATAAATCCAGTTTACATCGGAAATTACGGTAATATACCCATTTTCGACCTTTTGATCAAGGACAAAAATTTTGTTGTAATTATCTTTTACTACCCATATAGCATCTGGATTTGTTGATTGGATGGGAGCAAATGCATTAGGTCTAAAATTCGCATCCAAATTATCAGTTAATGTCGGTTTCTCTTCCGTGTTATAATTCATTGTCATTTCGTTTGAATTATCGTCTAAAATTGTGAAGTTGCCACCCATTTCACTTGCAAGTGTGCTGAGAGTGACGTTGCCCACCCCAGCAAAGCCGTTCCATTCGGCGTTCATAACAACCCTGCCGCCTTTGACAACAAATTCTTTAAGGAGGGGTGCTGAGTTTATTATATTTTGTCCTTCGGTGGTTTCGGTGCCCTTTGACCAGTCAACGATATATACCAGTTGAACGCCGTCTAATTCTTCATTTGTAAGTGCGCCTGATGTTTTAGAAATTACTGTAACACCGTCGATCTCGGAATAAAAATCTTTGATTACATTGGCATAATGTGCATAGTCATCTTCTGGACACCAAAAAAGAACTTTATATTGATTTGATTCCGCATATGCTGTTAGAGTTGTCATCGGTACAAGTGAAAGCAACATAATAAGTGCAGATAGTAATGTTACAATTGTCTTAACTTTCTTTTGGGTCATTGTTATCCCTCCTGATTCCGCATATTTTTTTAACTGTGCGGAATTGAATTTAAACGATGTTTTACTTATAACATTAAAAATAAAACTTGTCAATAAACCGTAAATATAGTTTTAGCAATAACTAAATTCGTTAAGTAAACGAAACCATAAAAAATCCACCTTAATGAGATACGCGAATATCTTCATTAAAGTGGGAGATGGTCGGAGTGGCAAGACTTGAACTTGTGGCCTCCTGGTCCCGAACCAGGCGCTCTACCAAACTGAGCTACACCCCGTTTTGACGCTTAGTTATTATATGTTATTCCCTATTTCTTGTCAATGTTTTTGTTGACGGTATAGAGGATTATTTAGTATACTTTATTCTTAGAAAAGGAGGTGGGTTCCGTGTCGCAAGGGTTACAGCCGTTTTTACAAGAGGCATTTTGCTTAGAATCTGTGTATTACCGCTTAACGGTTTTTCAAGAAGGATACAACAAACTAGCAAAACTTCGGGAACCGGAGCCTCCAGTGCTAATTTTGGATGACGAAGTGCCAAACATTCCGGATCCAGGTAGTACGTTTGATAAATCTGCTCGTATGAAAGAACTGAAGACGTTAATCATTATTACATCGATTTTATGTCCTGCCTTTTTTATCATGTTTATGATTTTTGTCAGTGAAAGAGTGGGTCTTGGGAAGCTCATGGGCGCAGTTTTCCTTATTTTGACCGCGTTTAGTGTGAGTTCTCTCATTATTCTTATTCGCAATTATCATCGAGCCAAAAGACGGGCCGAATGGGATTATGCCAAAAGCCAAATGGAATACGCTGCTCAGGTAGAACGGATTGCAAAAGCCAAAGAATGGAACAAGCAGAAAAAAGAAGCCTTTGCATCCAATCAAGAGAGCTTTGACGATAAGATGCAACAGTATCAAGAAGAGTTTGGAAAACAGCTAGAGTTTTTAGAAGAGATCCGCCAGCAACTCTTGCAACAAAAGGAGACCGTTTATACTCCTTACGCTTTGGCTGAAAAATTTCAAAATATTTTCGCGATTACAGGAATGCAAAACATTTCTTTACAGCATCCGGAGTATTCTTTAGAAGAACTGGTCGATGCTTACACCAACTCTTTTCGTCAAGGAATCATGTTTGCAAGAGTGAAAGATGCCAGAGAACAGGAAGCTCTTGCAAAGACAAATCAACCGGGACTTATCGAAGTTTTGGATCAGGCGGAGCAAGAAAGCAATAAGTTGCTACTGGAAGTGGATTTGCAAAAGAAACTACGAACCTATTGTTATCAACTACTCGAAGAATTGAAAAAGTGACGGGCATTTTCATTTAAATGCTTCGCCACTTTTTTTCTTGACAAGTGAACGGAAAGTATTACAATAATAGCAATGCTCCTAAGGAGGATAACCGATATGGCAAAACAAGAAAAAGGAATATTTTACCACATTTTTATTGATGGGTTTTCTGGCATGGCCAGTGGCTTATTTGCCACGTTAATTGTCGGAACCATTTTAGCACTGATTGCAGATTTAATCGGAGACATTCCGGTTGCGTGGTGCGGTGTGGTTAGTGATTTTGTTCGCATTATGGCCAATGTTGCCAAAGCCGTCATGGGCGCTGGCATTGGTGTCGGTGTGGCAAAGAAATACAAAGCATCGGATTTGGTAACTGTGTCGGCGGCTGTTGCTGGTATGGTGGGCGCATTTGCTTCCCAGTTATTAGCCGGAACTGCATTTGATGGGAACCTTGCCACGCTCAAAATACCGGGCGAGCCACTTGGCGCTTTTGTGGCGGCATTTGTAGCCATCGAAGTGGGAATGCTGGTTTCTGGAAAAACCAAAGTGGATATTTTGGTGACCCCTATTGTTTCCATTGCTTCCGGTTCGGTAATCGGTCTGTTTGTGGGAGCGCCGATTTCTACCTTTATGACCTATATCGGAAAACTAGTTTGTTTGTTTACCGAAGAACAACCCTTTATGATGGGTATTGTGGTGGCCGTTGTGATGGGTATGGTGTTAACCCTACCGATTAGCTCGGCTGCGCTAGCCATTATGTTGGGATTGACCGGTATTACCGGCGGTGCCGCAGCGGTGGGATGTAGCGCACAAATGATTGGCTTTGCCGTTTCCAGTTACCGGGAAAATAAAATGGGCGGTTTGGTTGCTCAAGGAGTGGGAACCTCCATGTTACAAGTTCCCAACATTTTCAAACGTCCCCTAATTTGGGTTCCACCCACGCTTACGGCAGCGATTTTAGGTCCGATTTCCACGTGTGTATTTCATCTTGTGAACAATCCCAGTGGTGCTGGAATGGGAACCTCCGGTTTGGTTGGTCCGATTATGGGATACCAAGAAATGACCAATGCAGGAATTAGCCCCTGGGTAGCCATTTTGGAAATCCTTGTCATGTATATTTTGTTGCCGGCCGCTTTGAGTTTGGGTATTTCGGAAGGAATGCGTAAGTTTGGTTGGATTAAAGCAGGTGACATGAAACTGGATTCTTAAGAAATAGTAGATAGAAAAAAGATCCTATCGGGTTTTTCCGATAGGATCTTTTGTATTTGCGTCTTATTCTGTGTCTTCCACTTTGTATTCGGAAATGACTTTTTGCGCAATGGCTTCGGGAGCTTGTTCGTAATGATCAAAGTCTAAGGTGAAATATCCACGACCTTGGGTTAAGGAACGAAGCATCACCGCATAGTCTCCCATTTCGGCCATCGGAACTTCGGCTTCTACACAGGTTAAATCGTCTTCTGCAGGATTCATACCAAGAACACGACCACGGCGTTTGGTAGCATCGCCCATAACATCACCGGTGTTATCTGCCGGCACATAGGCTTTTAGCACACCAAAGGGTTCTAAGATGGCAGGACTGGCTTGCGACATACCCTCTTTATACGCAATGCTAGCGGCGGTCTTAAAGGCCATTTCGGAAGAGTCAACCGGATGGTAGGAACCATCCACCAAGGTGGCTTTTACGCCCACAACTGGGAAGCCGGCCAAGACACCGTGTTTAGAACTGTCTTGCAAACCTTTTTCAACGGCAGGGAAGTAGTTCTTCGGAACCGATCCGCCAAAGACGGTTTCTTCAAAGATGAGACCTTCGCAATCCCATGGCTCGAATTCAATCCATACATCACCGAATTGACCGTGACCACCAGATTGTTTCTTATGACGTCCTTGAACTTTCACTTTCTTGCGAATGGTTTCGCGATAGGCAACCCGTGGGGTAGCGTATTCCACATCCACACCAAACTTGCTCTTCAATTTTGAGGCAATAACATCCAAATGTTGCTCGCCGAGACCAGAGAGAATGGATTCGTGGGTTTCGTTATTGATGGCAAAATGAATGGTAGGATCTTCTTCCATTAAACGATCGAGACCTTGGGCAATTTTCTCTTCGTCGCCCTTTTTCTTAGCTAAAACAGCAACCGAGAGGCACGGCTCGTCAAATTGGATACCGTTTAAGGTAATGTTGGTGCCAACGGAGCATAAGGTATCGCCTGTTTTGGTGGAAGCGAGTTTTGCTACGCCACCAATGTCGCCGGCAGTAATGGAAGGAGTTTCTTCTTGTTTCTTACCTTTAATATAGTAGAGCTTACCAATCTTTTCGTTAGAACCAGTACGGGTATTAACCATGGTGGAATCGGCGGTTACTTTACCGCTAATAACTTTGAAGTATAAGAGTTTTCCAACAAAGGGGTCTACGATGGTTTTGAAAACGATGGCAACGGTAGGACCGTTGGAATCCACTTTTAATTCGATATCGTTTCCGTTTTCGTCTTTCCCGGTTTCACCGGCCACGGTTTCGGCCCAGGGAGCTAAATCCCGCAATCCATCAAATAGGGTGGTAAGACCGGCCATGGTCACAGCAGAGCCACAGAAGACAGGAGCGATTTCTCCACGGCGGACACCGGAGGAGAGACCTTCGACCAATTCTTCATGGGTGAAGGGTTCATCGGCAAAGTATTTTTCCATTAATTCTTCGCTGCTCTCCGCAACGGCTTCACGAATCTTGACACGGAATTCTTCTGCACGATCCATTTGCGGCATTTCGGTCTCTAGCGGAATACCGTTATTGTAGATATAGGCTTTCTCATCAATGAGATCCACAAAACATTTTAATTTGCCATCTTCATAATGGGGTAAAACCATGGGGCAAATCTTTTTGCCATAGGTGTCAAGAAGTTGTTGATACACCTTGAAAAAGTCGGCATTTTCTTCGTCGATTTTGTTGACAAAGAAAATCTTGGCAATGCCTTTTTTGGTAGCGGCACGATAGGCTTTTTCAGCACCAACAGTTAAACCACTTTTACCGGATAAAACGATTAACGCGGAACCGGCGGCACGAATGCCTTCCCGCATACCACCCGCAAAGTCGAACAGACCAGGAGTGTCCAGCATATTTATTTTAATTCCGCCCCATTCAATGGGAAGAATAGCGGTGGAGACAGAAGCTTGTCTTTTGATTTCTTCGGGGTCGAAGTCACATACGGTTGTTCCGTCGGCAACTTTTCCCAATCGATCGGATTGACCAGTCAAAAAATAAGTGGCTTCGGCAAGTGAGGTCTTACCGGAACCAGCATGGCCAACCAATGCGATGTTTCGTATGTCTTTTGCGGTATATGTTTTCAACGTGAAAACCCCTTTCCTGTGTGCATATTTGCACAATTTATACAAAATATCTCCAAAATTTAAAAAAATAATGGATACTTTCAACAGTATACTGTATTTTAAGGGATTTTTCAATACGAAAAAGGGAAAAAATCAAGATTTTCAAAGAAAAAAGCACAAACATGTAAAAATGTTTGTGCTTAGATTGGAAAATATCCTTATACCTTCTTAACCAGAGGAGTAATCCAAGTGACAATCAAGGCAATAATCTGGCAAATGAGAACGTATAAAACGGAAGGTGCATCACTGAGAGCAAAGAAATAAATAATAATCAATAGCATAGTAAGAGCACTTAAGATAATGGAGACCAAAGCGGTGATGGGGAAGGCAATCCGTAAGCGGTTGCAAAGGGCAATCGGAACCGCTTTTCCGGAGAGACTGTTGTTACAAGCAAGATCGGCAATGGCTTCGGTGACCGTATCTTCTTCCATTTGCTCGGAAACAAGATGGGCAAGTGCAATGCGGGAATTACTATTGAGAATTTCAATATAGAAAGGATCAATATCAAAAAGGGTGGAGATTAACTCTTCGGTGACATTGGCGTCACAGGTGTGAATGAGGAGAGTGATGTTTTCTTTGGTAAGCTTTTTGAGGGATTCGCTTACTTGTTTGTCAGGAGTGTAGGACACCACATACATGGCGGCGATTTTTCCACCCACGGCCAAATAGACCAGTTGACGACCGTTTTTCTTGTAGCGGGCTTCGTAGTCACTGGAGGGCGTGTCAATCTCGTGGTTTTCGAGAAGGCGACGATTTCCCACAAAGACACGGTGTCCGCCAACCCAACCGGAAATACCCATGCCATGTTCATAGCAAAGTTGCTCAACCGGCTGGAGGATTTCTTTTTTGTCTTCAATAATCCGACGGAAGACGTCGGCCAGGGGGCCACCGGAAGTTAGGATGACTGCGGCGGTATCCAAAATGGCTTCGTCAATACGAAATCCTGCAAAGGTTTTAATGCCATGTAGCAAAACCGTTTCGGAAGGGAACAATTCTGCCGCATCAATTACCATGGCGTTCATTTTTCCAAAATGATCCACCGCGTTTCGACTGGCCAGCAACCCTCCTGCTTTTTTGGAAATCCTAGCAGCCCGTAAGAGGGCTCCTTCCATAGCAGGGAAGAGAGAGGCCGGCACCGCTAAACATAGACCAAGGCCCAGCAGTTGTAAGGCGGTCCACCAATCTTTAAAGGCAACGCCGTAAATGAGAAATCCTAAAAGGGAAATCCCCCACAAAACAGGGATAAAGAGTTTTAATCGTTTGAGTTCCGGTCGGCGTTCGTAGGAAACCGTTAAGAAGCGGTACAAAAATTCTACCGGGCGGAAGAAGGCGACCTTGGGAACACCTGTGGCGACGGAGGCGCCACCAATATCCAAGGCTTTTTCTTCATCATCAATGAGCTTGGCAGCCCATTTTTTATCATCTTTTGAGAGAAAATCAAAATTGGAACAAATGCGGGTGATTTTTTCTTTTCTCGCTAAGGACGTGCAAAAGATTTCAAATCCCGCAACGGCGGGTAGGAGTCCATATAGACAACTTTCAATGTGAAAAAATTGTAAGATGGTGTGGAAGAAGGCAAAGCAGGAAGTTAGCATCACGGCGGCTTCCACGCCAAAAGTTTTTTCTTTTAAATCTTCCAACCCATCGCGCATCATATCCCAGTTAAAGCCCATCATAATGCCGAGGATAATTAAGGAACCGACGACAAAAACGAGAGGATCGGTCACGATGTTAAATTGGAAACAGAACACAGCGAGAATTAATAAGAATTCCCAAATGCCGGTTACGAGCAAGGTGATGGCACTTTTTCCGGAGCGGTATTTTAGTTCGGAAGAAACCGCATCCGCATCTTCGTAACTGACAAAATCTTCTACATATTCTTCTTCGAATTCTTCGATTTCTTCATCGGGATCGGTTTGTTCTTCATCGCCTTCTAGTTTTAGTTTGAAAGAGCGCACTTTGCTTTCTCGGTTTTGACGGAACTGGTTGACCAGTTCCAAATCGCCTTCCGGGCTGGTTTCTTCATCCAGTCCATCGGCATGGGGTTCTTCTTCCCATCCTTCAAAACTCAATTGGTCATTTTCTTCTTCGTCCTCTTCGGTGAGAGGATGGCCAATAGACACCTTTACAGGTTTCCCCGGTTTTAAATCCAGTGGAGCGGTGTTTTCTTCTTTCATAAAGGGGGAATGTTCTTGATTTTTCTTTCTTCCTGGTTTGGAAGCATAGACTTTCATATCTTCATCGGGAGAGGTTTCTTCTTCGGAAACCGGAACTTCGGCAGTGGGTTCATCCACTGTGATTTCCATGGTGTGTTCCTCAGGAACCTCTTCTTTGGGGGCGTTCTTTTGAGCGGCAACTTCCGGGCCAAACAATTCTTCGATAATTCCAGTTACGTGCATTTTCTTTTCTTCTTTGTTTTCACTCATGAGAACACCTCCTTTTTTAAGTATTTTTATGATTATTCGTGACGAGCACGAACCACTTCATACATAGCAATTCCACAGGCAACGGATGCGTTTAAGGAATTGATTTTTCCAAACATGGGTAGGGATAGAATGCCGTCACAGCGCTCACGCACTAAACGAGAGAGGCCGTGACCTTCGGCACCAATCACAAGGGCGATAGGGCCAGATAAATCGGTTTCTTTACGGGAAGTCCCGTTCATATCTAGTCCGTAAATCCAAACCCCTCGTTTTTTGAGTTTTTCTAAAGTATCCGCAATGTTGGATACGCGAGCAACAGGCAAATATTCTACAGCACCGGCGGAGGCTTTGTAAACGGCGGTGGTAAGACCGGCATTTCGCCTTTTGGGTACGATGACACCGTGGGCGCCTGAACATTCCGCCGTACGAATGATAGCGCCTAAATTGTGAGGATCTTCTAGTTCATCACAAAGGATGAAAAAGGGTGGCTCGTTTCGTTCTTCGGCTAAGGCAAATAAGTCGTCTAGCTCTGCGTAAGGTTTGCAAGCGGCAACCGCAAGAATTCCCTGGTGATTTCTACCGCCTAAAGCTTCTAGTTTCCGGCTATCGACTTCTTTAATCGGGATTTGTTTTTCTCTGGCTTTGGCGATGAGGGCAACAATGCTACCGGTATGATCTCCTTTGGCGATAGCAATATGGTCAATGGCACGCCCGGAGCGTAAGGCTTCGGATACAGCATTTCTTCCGGCTAAAATATCCTGGAAGGTTTCTTGTTTCTCCTTTTGCGGCATATGTTCACCACCCTCGCATATTTCTATATAGTATAGCATAAATACACTAAAAACAAAAGAAATATATTTTGATTTATTGACATTATCGGGGGTAATAGGTATAATGTTGTTTGTGTGAAAAATGCACCAATTATGAAAGAGATTGGAGATATTTCTGTGGCAGTAAAAGAAATTAATATTACCTCGGAAGGTTTAGAAAAACTGAAAAAGGAATTAGAATACTTAAAAACGGAAAAACGTCAAGAAATTGCTGAAAAAATCGAAACCGCCCGTTCTTTTGGCGACTTGTCCGAAAATAGCGAATATGATGAAGCAAAAAACGAACAAGGTCAAGTAGAAGGCCGTATTGCGGAAATCGAAGAGCAATTAAAACATGTAAAAATTGTTGACGAAAATGATTTGCCATCTGACCGCGTTCATGTGGGTTCGAAAGTAAAAGTGCAAGCTGAAGGAAAAAAAGCCGTTGAGTATCGTATTGTAGGTCCTACTGAGGCGGATCCGCTCAATGGTGCAATTTCGGATGATTGCCCTGTTGGAAAAGCCTTACTTGGTAAAAAAGCAAAAGACGTTGTGGAAGTAACACTTCCCAATGGTGACACCGTAAAATACACAATCAAAGGCATTTCTAAGTAACGAAAACCTTGGTGGCAACCTGTGCATCGGGTTGCCATTTTTTATAGAAATAGGGGATGAAAAAATGAGCGAACAAAAGAATGTTCAAGAACAGGATATTAACCAATTGCTGAAGGTGCGCCGTGAGAAACTTGCCAATTTGCAGGCAGCCGGCAAGGATCCTTTTGTGATTACCAAATATGACCAAACCTATCATTCTACGCAGGCCAAAGAAGAATACGAAGCGCTAGAAGAAAAATTAATGGCCGATATGCCGGCACCAAATACGGAAGGTCTCAGTGAAGAAGAGGCAAGACAAGTCGGTAAAGACTATTACAATAAACGCAGAGAAATCATGGATGCCCAAGCCATTCATGTGAGCATTGCTGGTCGTATGATGAGCAAACGTGTAATGGGAAAGGCCTCTTTCTGCAATGTGCAAGATAAATTAGGTAACATCCAAGTGTATGTTTCGAGAGATTCTTTGGGAGAAGAATCCTATGCAGATTTTAAGAAACTGGATGTGGGCGATATTATCGGTATCACTGGTTTTGTGTTCCGTACCATGATGGGAGAAATCTCCATCCATGCCGAAACGTGCACTCTATTGACAAAGTCTTTACAGATTTTACCGGAAAAATTCCATGGGTTGACCAATACGGATATTCGTTATCGTCAACGGTATGTGGATTTGATTATGAACGAAGAATCCAAGAACACTTTTATCAAGCGTTCGAAGATTATTCAATCCATTCGCCGCTATTTAGATGACCAAGGTTTCATGGAAGTGGAAACCCCCATGTTGGTTTCTAACGCCGGTGGTGCAGCTGCTAGACCGTTTAACACTCACTTTAATGCTTTAGATGAGGACTTAAAACTTCGTATTTCTCTTGAACTGTATCTGAAGAGATTGATTGTTGGTGGTTTAGAGCGTGTCTATGAAATTGGCCGTGTGTTCCGTAACGAAGGATTGGACACCCGTCACAATCCAGAGTTTACCTTAATGGAACTTTATCAAGCTTACACCGATTATTATGGAATGATGGATTTGACCGAAAACATGTTCCGCTATGTTGCCCAAGAAGTTTTGGGAACCACAAAGTTTACCTATGGTGAATTGGAGATTGATTTCGGGAAACCATTTGAAAGATTGACCATGATTGAAGCCGTCAAAAAGTATGCAGGAGTGGATTTTGACACCATTGCAACGACGGAAGAAGCCAAACAAGTGGCGGATAAGATGCATGTGGAATATGAAGACCATCATGAAAAAGGGCATATTCTCAACTTGTTCTTTGAACAATTTGTTGAGGAACACTTATTGCAACCCACCTTCATTATGGATCATCCGATTGAGATTTCTCCTCTTACAAAGAAAAAGCCAGATAAAGAGGGTTACGTGGAGCGGTTTGAGCTCTTTATCAATGGATGGGAAATGTGCAATGCCTATTCGGAATTAAATGATCCGATTGACCAAAGAGAGCGGTTTAAAGCCCAAGATGCATTAGCCGATATGGGTGACGAAGAAGCCAATCATACCGATGAGGATTTCTTGAATGCATTGGAAGTTGGTATGGCACCGACAGGTGGTATTGGATATGGTATTGACCGCTTGACGATGCTTTTGACAGATAGTCCTGCTATTCGTGATGTATTATTGTTCCCGACCATGAAGAGCCTTGATAAGTAATTACCTAATAAACAAGGAGAAACTATGGCAATACTTGAAAGACGTCTTGATGGAGATTTTTATGAAATTCTCAAACGAATTGAAAAAGGGATTCTTGAAGGAAGCATTTCTGCTACCTTAGAACATTCAAGCGACTTCTATGGTGTTCGTACACGTTGTAGTGTACGGGTTTTTGAGAGGTATAGCTGGATTGGAAGAAATCGTGTTAGCCTCAGCATAACGCTTTTTCAGGATGAAAGAGGAGATATTTATTTGTCTGCAATCACATCGGGAGGTAGTACAGCATGTTTTTTCAAGATTAATACCGTTGGAGAAGAGGCTTTACTAGATAAATTACAGGAATTAGTACCAAACAATAAAGAGTGATTTTGACAATTAAGGGCTTATTGTAACGGAGCACAGATATGAGTTTCATAGAAATTCGTAAAATCGGAATTACAAATCTTCATACGGATGCCATTGTAAACGCAGCCAATACAGGTCTGTGGGAAGGCGGAGGAGTATGCGGTTGTATTTTCCGCGATGCTGGTTCTGCGGAAATGACAGCAGCTTGTAATGCTATCGGACATTGTGAAGAAGGCAGTGCTGTGATAACTCCTGGTTCCCGCTTGTCAGCAAAGCATGTTATTCATGCGGTAGGACCTCGCTGGCTTGATGGGAATCATCGCGAACCGGAAATCCTTTATAGTGCATATAAAAAATCTCTTTTGTTAGCAAAGGAGAATCAGGTACATTCCATAGGATTTCCTTTAATATCGGCAGGTATTTTTGGATATCCAGTGGATAAGGCATGGGAAAGAGCTATTCGGGCATGTAAGGATTTTATTGACGAAAATCAAGATTATGAGATACAAATTGTATTTGCAGTTTTAGACGAACGGATTCAAGAAATTGGAGAAAGAGTCATTAGTGAGATTTATAGTGAGTGAGGCGTGATTTATGGGCACATTTTCGAAAGTTCATCGGTTCCACGAAGCAGGAGAACAGGCAAACGTTAATAACATTGATCGCTTTGGAACGCCAGTATATTCCTTGTTTACAAGCACAAAAGTATTTAGTCTTCATCATCGCATCGAAATTACCGATTCTAATGAGAACGTGGTATATCGTACAGAGACAAAATTTCCTTCATTGCATGACAAAACGGAGGTCTACAAGGCGACAGGTGAGCATGTTGCTCATATTGAGAAGAAATTCTTCTCTCTTCATGAACGTCACTATATAACCATGAATAATGGGTTTCAGTTTGAGTTATCAAATGAGTTGTGGCATATCGTAAAAGATATTACAAATATTGTTGGACTCGGATGGCAACTGAGAGGGAACTTGCTAGGGCTTAACTTTGAACTCTATGATGCTAATGGAAACATTATTGCTGTAATTGGGCAAAAATTCTTTTCTATACATGATAAATACTGCATTGACATTTACAAACCGGAGCATGAAGAGACGGTCGTGGCAATTCTTGTTACACTGCAACATATGATTCGCGATAGGGAGAATACGGCTGCAACGGGGGGTTCTTGTTCGTCTAGTAGTGGAAGTTAAATAATAATTGTTTGAAAAACGCTTTTTTCGTTGTGACGGAAAAGCGTTTTTTAAACTTCCGATTAAAAGTTTCATAAACTTCTGTTGGAGGTTTTATGGAAAAACTGTTATAATGAAAAAAAGATAATTACATGTGTGTTTGGGGAGTATTTAAAATGAACATTTCTAAGGATATCTATTATATCGGAGTAAATGATTATCAAATTGATTTGTTTGAAGGACAGTACGATGTTCCTAACGGAATGGCGTATAACTCTTATGTGATTGTTGATAAAGACATTGCCGTTATGGATTCGGTAGATGCTCATTTTACGCAAGAGTGGTTAGATAATATTGAAAAAACATTGGGTAATCGGAAACCAGATTATTTAATAGTGCAACATATGGAACCTGATCATTCGGGAAGTATAGAAGCTTTTATGAATAAGTATCCAGAGGTGGTTATTGCCGCTTCCCCCAAGGCATTTCTTATGATGAAACAATTCTTTGGTGTGGCATATGAAGAGCGTTGTATTGTTTTAGAGGAAGGATATTCTATTGATTTGGGAGAACATTTTTTAACATTTATTGCAGCTCCTATGGTACACTGGCCAGAAGTTCTTGTTACCTATGATAAAAAAGATAAAGTGTTGTTCTCTGCCGATGCGTTTGGAAAATTTGGCGCGTTGGATGTGGAAGAAGATTGGGCTTGTGAAGCGAGAAGATACTATTTTGGTATTGTAGGGAAATATGGTGCACAGGTTCAGAAATTGTTAGGAAAACTTGTAGATTTTGATATTCAAACCATTTGCCCTTTGCACGGACCAGTTTTGCAAGAGAATTTGGGGTATTACCTAGATTTGTATAACACCTGGTCATCTTATGGCGTGGAGAGCGGAGGGGTCGTTATTGCCTATACTTCCGTGTATGGAAACACGAAAAAAGCGGTGGATTTATTAGCGGAGAAGCTAAAAACAAAAGGCTTTCCTAAAGTTGTCGTCAATGACCTTGCTCGTGTGGATATGGCGGAAGCGGTTGAAGATGCTTTCCGTTATGAAACAATTGTGCTGGCGACCACGACTTATAATGCGGATATTTTCCCCTTTATGAGGGAGTTTATAAATCACTTAGTAGAACGGGGATTCCAAAATAAGACGGTGGGATTCATCGAAAATGGTACATGGGCTCCACAAGCAGTAAAAGTGATGAAACGGATGCTGGAAAATAGTAAGAATCTTCACTTTATCGACAACAGCGTAAAAATTGTATCGGCTTTAAATGAGGAGAGCCTAGCACAGCTAGATGCTTTGACAGAGGAACTTTGCAAATAGTCTTAAAGGACAAAAGAGGTATATATGGAAAAGATGGTTCCTGTTCAACGTGTGCTTCAGCGTGTGGATGAGGCGTATAGTCATAATCATTACGAAGAAGCGGAAAAGATTTTATTGTATTGGGTAGACGAAGCCAAGCAAATGGATGATAAGCGTGGTTTGCTTAGCCTTTATAACGAGCTGATGGGCCATTATCGCAAAACGGCAAACGAGGAAAAAGCGGAGGAATGTGCTCAAAACGCTTTAGAACTTATTGAAACCCAACAAATTGAAGAGACGGTTTCTGCCGCTACAATCTTTATTAATTGCGCGACGGTGAAAACAGCGTTTTCCAAATGGGAAGAGGCTATGCCTCTATTTGAAAACGCGAAAGGGATTTATGAAGCGCAACTGGATTCCACCGATGAAAAACTTGGTAGTTTGTATAACAACATGGCAACGGCACTAAAAAATGCCAAACGGTATGACGAAGCCATCGAAAACTATGAGAAAGCCATTGAGATTATGAAACATATTCCCGATGGAGAATTGGAACAGGCTATTACCTATTTAAATCTTGCAAATTTAAAAGAAGCGCAACTGGGATTGGAAGAAGCCTGCGGCATCATTAATGAATATCTAGAAAAGGCACAAAAACTTTTAGATACACCGACATTGTCTAAAAATGGGTACTATGCCTTTGTGTGTGATAAGTGTGCCCCTGGTTTTGATTATTACGGCTTTTTTGCGTATGCAGAAGAACTAAGAGAAAGGGTCCAATACATTTATGAAAGGGATTGAGATTTCCAAAGCTTTTTGGGAAGAATATGGAAAATCTGTTTTTGAAGAACAGTTTGCTCCCTTTATGCCAAAACTTGCTGTGGGATTAATAGGACAAGGCTCTGAATGCTTTGGCTTTGACGACGAGTTTTCAAAAGATCATGACTTTGACCAGGGCTTTTGTGTGTTCTTGCCAGAAGAAGACATTATTGACCGACGCACGGAATTCCTCATGGAGAGGGCTTATGCATCGTTACCAAAAGAATATAAGGGGCTTGTCAAAGACCCTTTAAACCCTGCTGGAGGGAATCGACGTGGTATTTTTCGGAGAAGCCAGTGGTTTGAGACACAAACCGGTTTAACAGGAAAGCCACAAAGTGTTAACGATTGGCTCCGACTTCCCGAGCCGGTTTTGGCGGAAGTGACCAATGGGGAAGTGTTCTTTGATGGAGATGGTGAGTTTTCATCCATTTGGAACGCTTGGAAAAATCCTCCGAAAGATGTACAAAACAAGAAACTATGTGGATATCTTTTAAAAATGAGCCAAGCGGGAGAATATAATTTTCCCCGCACACAAAAACGAGAAGATATCGCCACAGCCCATTTGGTGGTGGATGAATTTGTTACGGCTTGCCTTGGTGCGTATTGCTGGACATTTTCAAAACCAGTTCCTTATTACAAATGGAAGTTTGCACTTCTTCGGAAGTTGCCAGATGGCGACAAAATGGCAATCGCTTTGGAGGATCTTTTGACAAACAAACCTCGTAAAGAGGCCATTGATGACTGCTGCCAACAGGTATTAAAGGTATTAAAGAACCAAAACCTTCTGCCAGCATCGATTTCGGAATGCCAAATGGCTAGTCATTACCTAAACAAGCAAATTTCCGATGGAGATTTGCGTAACCGAAGCTTATTGGCTGCGGTGGATTAAAAGGAGAGCATTATGAGAAGAGACGAACGTGCGGTAACGGATTTAGAGGCAATTTATGATATTTTGAGTCGCTGTGATACCATTCGCGTGGGAATGAATGGAGAAAAAGCGCCGTATGTGATTCCTATGACATTTGGGGCAGAAATTGTGAATAAAAAATTGGTTGTGTATTTTCATTCGGCGGGAGCCGGTCGAAAGTGGGAACTCTTGCAAAAGGATCCTCATGTTTGTGTAGAAGCGGATTTGTATTATAAAGTTGCGAAACGAGAAAACGGGGATATCACAGCCATTTATGAAAGTGTTATTGGCACGGGAGTTGCGGAGCGTTTAACCGAACAATCTCAAAAAGTGGCGGCGCTCAAGGTAATGCTAGAACACTATAAAGAAAGTGGATTTCCGGTAACCAGCTGCAAAGGACTTCCTAAAGTGGAAGTGTTTCGTATTGTACTGGAAGAAGTTTGTGGCAAACACAATTTATAAAGCTTTACCCACCTCAAACAGGTGGGTAAAAAAATGTCTTGACAATTGAATACTCGTTCAACTATAATAGCAATGGTTGAACGAGTATTCAATTGAAAGGAAGTGCAATAATGACTCAAAACGAGTTTTTATGCGATTGCAATGCCGTCCATGAGGATATTGTAAAAGCCATTGTTAAAAAAATGCCAAATGAGTTTATTTTTTCGGATTTGGCGCTATTTTTTAAAATCATTGGGGATAAGACACGTTGCAAGATTTTATTTGCGTTATCAGAACAGGAACTTTGCGTATGTGATTTAGCTAATGTGCTGTCCATGACCAAATCTTCCGTTTCTCATCAATTAGCAAAAATGCGGGAGTATGGCTTATTAAAATATAGACGGGCTGGCAAAGAAGTGTATTATTCTTTAGACGATGACCATATCGGACAAATCTTTTTGGTTGCCATGACCCACTTAGAAGAAATTAGGTGATAGTATGAAAACACAAAGAAACATATTGGTTGCTTTTATTCTTAATTTATTCTTTTCCATTGTAGAATTTGTGGGAGGATTTCTAACTGGTAGTGTGGCCATCTTCTCGGATTCTATCCATGATTTAGGGGATGCCCTTTGTATTGGTATGTCCTATTTCCTTGAAAAAAAGAGCAAAGGAAAACCGGATAAGCAATATACCTTTGGGTATGCGCGGTATTCGGTGGTTGGCGGGGTTATCACAACGCTTGTATTGTTGGTCGGATCGATTTTTGTTATTTATACGGCTATTACGAGAATCATCCATCCGGTGACCATTGATTACACAAAAATGATTTGGTTTGCCGTTTTCGGGGTGGTGGTAAATTTTGCCGCCGCGTTTATGACCCGAGAAGGGGATTCTTTAAACCAGCGGGCTGTCAATTTGCATATGTTAGAAGATGTTTTGGGTTGGATTATTGTTTTGATTGGCGCTATTGTGATGCGGTTTACCGATTTTGCCATTATTGACCCTATCCTCTCGATTGGTGTGGCCGCGTTTATTTTGCTAAACGCTTATCGGAATTTGCAAGCCGCGATGGATGTTTTCTTAGAGAAGGTTCCCAAAGACAGCAATGTGGATGAAATTAAAGAACACGTTTTAGGAATAGAAGGAGTTCGGGATGTTCATCATATTCATTTGTGGGGACTGGATGAATCCCATCCTTTTCTTACCATGCATGTGGTAACGGATCGAAATTTTGCGGATGTAAAAAAAGAAATCCGCGAGGAGTTAGAAGAACATGGGATTCATCATGCAACCTTAGAGATGGAAAATGTGGGAGAGGATTGTGACCACATTCATTGTGAAATAGAAGAAGTGCCTGCTGGGCATCATCACCATCACCACCACCATCA
>JAGCZP010000113.1 GCA_017959985.1 Clostridia bacterium
ACCTCTTCCCATTATCCTGCCGTTAATTTAGAAGTGATTGAGGGGAAACGAATTCTCTATATGCATGGGCATATCCAGGAGGTAAAACACACGCTGTCTAGAGCGATTGCTCTTGGGAAACAAGATCAAGCGGATGTACTCTTATACGGTCATACCCATTATCCTCATGAAGAGTTGGTGGATGGAATGCTTGTGTGCAATCCGGGCAGTTTGGCCAATGGCGCGTACGGGGTTTTAACCATTGAAAACGACCAAGTGTCTTGGCAGGCCAAGAGTTTATAAGAAAAGATGGGTATATTTTGGTAAATAGTAAAAACCGAGAAATACTCTGGCTGGAGGAAGTGGATTCCACCAATCGGTGGCTGTTAGATCACGCCTCGAATTACGCAGATGGTACGGTTTGCGCCACAACTAACCAAACAAAGGGACGCGGACGACTGGGTCGTCAGTGGGAAAATGCCAGTGGGAAGATGTTGGCTATGTCTATTCTTGTGAAAGGTCTTTTACCTCCGTACGCGACGCAACTTGCCGGCTGGACCGTTTACAAAAGTTTAAAACAGTTTGGTGTCGATTCTTCTATCAAATGGCCGAACGATGTGGTGATTGATAACAAAAAGGTTTGCGGTATTTTATGTGAAAGCACTATATGTGGAGATGAGGTTTCTTGCGTGATTGGGATCGGGGTAAACCTATCCCAAACGGAGGAAGACTTTAAAGCGCTGGGGTTATTTTATGCTACTTCTGTAGCGTTAAGTACGAAAAAGACATTAGATCCTTCTTTACTATGTGAAACCATTGCTGAGACGTGGCAAAAGATATGGGAAAAAGCGAATTCACAAGGTTTTGAATCGTTTGCTAAAGAGATAGAGACATGTTTAGTGGGGCTAGGGAGTCCTGTGAAAGTATTGGACACAAAGGGAACGCCAATTTTTGAAGGAATCGCTTTGGGGATTCATCCTACGACGGGTGCTTTTTGTGTAAAAGGAGATAAGGAAACGAAGGAGTTTGTAGCAGGAGAAGTTTCCTTGCGAGGATTGTATGGACAAGAATGAGAGAAAACAGAATTTCTATAAAGCCCTCCCAACGGTAGGGCTTTATATTCATGTGCCGTTTTGCGTTTCCAAGTGTCCGTATTGCGATTTTTACTCGGTCCCTTCGGATGAAGAGACAAAGGAACAATATGTTCAGGCTGTGTTAAGAGAACTTAATAAACGAAAAGATACCTTTTTTGTGGATACTCTCTATTTTGGAGGAGGGACTCCTTCTCTTTTAGGCCCCCAAAATCTATATATTTTAACGGATACTGTACGGCAGTGGTTTTGTAAGGATACTTGGGAATGTACTTTAGAAGCCAATCCGGCGGAGGATTTAGAAGATGTTTTTGCGGCTTTCGCCCAGGCAGGAGGAAACCGAGTTTCTATGGGGTTGCAAGTGGCAGACGATACCCTTTTGCAAAAGCTTGGACGCCGTCATACGGTGGCTCAGGCTGAAAAAGCGGTAAAGGATTTGCAAAAGCAAGGCATCCATCGCTATTCTTTCGATTTAATGCTAGGGATACCGGATCAAACCGAAAGACATATTCAAAATAGTGTTGCTTTTTGTCAAGAGATGGGAGCGGAACATGTCTCTTCCTATCTTTTAAAACTGGAACCTAATACACCCTTTGGAATAAAGCCTCCTGCATTACCATCGGAAGATCAAACGGTGGAGTTTTATTTGCAAACGTGTAGTCTTTTAGAAGAAAAAGGGTATTTGCAATACGAGATTTCCAATTTCGCCAAAGCAGGGCAGCAAAGCCTTCACAACCTAAAATACTGGGATGCAAAAGACGTAGTTGGCATTGGCCCGGCGGCGCACAGTTTCTTTAACGGAAAACGCACCTTTTATCCACGGGACTTGCAAAGCTTTTTGTTGGGTACACTGCAAGAAGAGGAAGAAACCAATGTAGCATGTCCGGCGGGGAGTTTGGAAGAATATGGGATGCTTCGCCTGCGTCTAACAGAGGGTATTACGCAGGAAGGTATGCAAAAACGGTTTGGGAAACCCATCCCGAAGGGGTGGATAGAAAACGCCCAAAAACTACCCCCGAATTTATGTGTTACGGATGAAAAAGGAATCCGTTTAACCAGGGATGGATTCCTTGTTTCTAACACAATTCTTGCCAGAATTATGTAAAAACATTGCCAAATGGGATACAGTGTGGTATACTGTATCCTAACCATTTGCGCGCGTGTGCGCGTATCGATTAAAAAAGAGTTCTATTTAAAGGGGAACCAAACGCTATGACGAAGCAAAACAAAATGCAATGGCTAGCAAAAATGATTGCGGTGCTCATCTTCTTTGGCGTAGTCTTCTATGCGGTCTTTACATTAGCTGCAAAAGCTAGCAATATCACAACCGATGCACAAAAGATTGTCTTTCCAATCGGTATCGCTGCCCTACTTTCCGGGTTGAGTGTGTTATGGATTGTCAAGCAAATTCGGTTGTTTGGGGATGACGAAGAGTATTCCAAATGGTATTTCCCCATTTTCTCTGCATTACTTGCCTTTGTGTGTATGGCATTGGCGTATGCCTATGTAGGCATGTGGCCGATTGGCACCAAGAGTGCCATGATTGTAGACATGCACCATCAATACGCGCCACTGTTAGCCCAACTTCGTAATACCCTTTTAAACGGAGACTCTTTCCTTTATTCGTTTGACTTGGGACTGGGAGCCAATTACATTCCGCTCTTTGGCTATTATCTTGCCAGCCCCCTCAACATTATTCTTATTTTCTTCCCCTTTCGCTTACTGGATACCGCTTTGCTGGTGATTACCCTTTTAAAGAACATGTTAAGCGCCTTCTTCTTTGCTTGGATGGTGCAATACGTATACGGAAAGAA
>JAGCZP010000114.1 GCA_017959985.1 Clostridia bacterium
ATAAAATGCTATCAATTGAAACGAAAAAACTAACCAAACAGTTTAAAGACAAGCTGGCGGTAAACGCTGTCGATTTATCCATAAACCAAGGGGAACTTTTTGCTCTACTTGGCGTCAACGGCGCCGGAAAAACCACCACCATCAAAATGCTTTCCGGACTGATTCTTCCCACCTCCGGGGATATCCTCATTGAACAAATGGATATGAAAAAGGAATCGTTTAAAATTAAAGAAATCTTGAATGTTTCTCCGCAAGAAACCGCCATTGCTCCTAATCTAACCGTAAAAGAAAACCTGGATTTCATGGCTGGTGTTTATCAAATTCCCCATAAAGAAGAAAAGATTAGCGAGCTAGTCTCTCTCTTTAAATTAGAAGAGGTTTTAAACAAAAAAGCAAAAAAACTGTCCGGTGGTTGGCAGCGAAAAGTCTCTATCGCCATTAGTCTCATTAATAATCCAAAAATCCTCTTTTTAGACGAACCCACTTTAGGACTCGATGTTATCGCCCGAAAAGAATTATGGAAAATCATTGAATCCTTAAAAGGGGAAATCACGATTATTCTTACCACCCACTATATGGAAGAAGCAGAGAATCTATCCGACCGTATCGGCATTATGTCTAACGGAAACCTTATCGATATCGGCACAGCAAAAGAATTTATTGAAAAGACCAATGCCAAATCCTTTGAAGATGCCTTTGTTTCCATCGCCACGGGAGGTGAAGTGTAATGCGTATGTTGAATTTTGCAAAACGAAACTTTAAAGAACTTATTCGCGATCCGTTGAGTCTTATCTTTGAAATTGCCCTTCCCGTCTTCCTATTGTTTATCTTCCAGCAATTTAAAATTCCAAATGAAATCTTTAAACTGGAAAACTTTACCCCCGGAATTATTGTCTTTGGTTTTTCCTTTATCACCTTATTTACTGCCACCTTGCTTGCCAAAGATAGAGATTCTTCCTTGCTCATACGTCTCGGCACTTCCCCTATGAAGCCCAGCGATTTCATTTTAGGCTACATTGTCTCTTTGCTCCCCATTATTCTCATACAGGACACTCTATTCTTCCTTGCCGCCATCTTGCTCGGGCTAAAATTTACGGTACACATTCTTTTAGCCATTTGCGTATCCTTGGTTATTTCCATTTTGTATATCGCTTTTGGTTTGCTAATCGGAAGTCTTGTCAGTGAAAAAGCATCCGGCGGTGTGGGAAGTATTATCGTCCAGCTCGTTTGTTTTACCAGTGGTATGTATTTCCCACGGGAGAGCATTGGAAAAGTATTCTCCGTCATTTGTGACTGCTTACCCTTTGAAAGCAGTTTGGTGATTATAAAGAGCGTTTTAAATAACTCCTATGAAAACATCTCTCTGCAAAATATTTTGGTTTTCTCCCTCTACACGGTCGCTGTCATTGTTCTCACCGTCGTCATCTTCCAAAAGCGAATGATTAGCGATAATAAATAAAATCTTTGGGTGTATCCGTTCCGATACACCCTTTTTTATTTGTATAAAACTTTTATATATGCTATAATACGCCCATAACCACAAAAGGAGATGAAATCTCACCAATGGGTGACGTGATTCCTCGAAGTATCTGGCTAATTGTTTTAATATTGGTTGCCGCAATCTTTGCCGGTGCAGAAACTGCCTATTCGTATAGCAATACGATTCGCATTCGCATGCTTGCAGACGATGGAAATAAAAAAGCAAAGCATGTAACGAAAATTCTGGACCATTTCGACATGACTCTTGTGACACTGCTAATTGTCATTAACGTCGTGCATATTGTTGCGTCTACCATAGCAACCGCACTCTTTATTGATATCACAAAAAGTGCTGCTATCGGTTCTCTTCTTGCAACCATTATTTTAACATTGGCTATTTTTATTTTTAGCGAAACCATTCCGAAAAACATCGCTCGCGTCAACGCCGACGATGTGGGGCTCTCCATTGGTGGGCTTATCCGCCTGCTAACCTATCTGTTTTTCCCTTTGTCTTGGCTTTTGACTATCATTGGAAAAGGCGTTAAAAAGCTTTTTCGTCTTTACGATACTGAACCATCCGTTACCGAAGACGAATTCTCTGCTATGGTCGAGGATGCCAGCGAAGAAGAAGTCTTTGAACCGGAAGAAAAGGAGATTATTCAATCCGCCATCGAATTTAGCGATACCCACGTCTCCGAGATTATGACCAAAAGAGAAGACATTATCGCTATCTCGGTTAAAGAAGAACCCTCTATTATTAAAGAAACTCTGTTAAACGAAAAATATTCCCGTTTCCCTGTTTATCGAGGAAACATTAACCATATTGTGGGCATCATTCGCACAACCAATATTTTATGGCAAATGATTAACTCTCCCGAAGCGTTCTCTATTCGAGAATCCATGACCAAGCCCGTATTTTGTATGCCTGATGAAGAGATTGCCGTTGTGTTTGAACGGATGTGTAACCGCAAAAATCACTTTGCCGTTGTTCGCGACGATCAAAAGACCGTTGGTATCATCACCATGGAAGATATCCTAGAAGAAATTGTAGGAGAAATCTACGACGAAGATGAGCCCAAAACAGAACAGGAGGGTGACGCCCATGGGTAATCCTACCTTCCTATTCTATCTGCTTAGCGGAATCGGACTGTTACTTCTTGTCTTGCTCTCTGCTTTTTATTCTTCTGCCGAAATCGCCTTTGCCAAATGCAACAAATTACGGTTTGAAAAAAGCGCAGAAGAAGGCGATAAAACCGCTAAACTAGTCTTAAAAGTAATTGACAACTATTCCCCTTCCCTCTCCACAATTTTAGTGGGGAACAATCTTGTCAACATCGCCACTTCTTCTCTTGCAACCGTTATGGCTATCTTTTTGCTAGGTAGAGCACTCGGTACGACGATGGCTCCGATTCTCACCACCATTGTGGTCTTACTCTTTGGCGAAACCATTCCCAAAATTATTGCGGCCGCTGTTCCTGATGCCACTTCCCGACTGTTTGTAAGACCGCTATTGTTCTTTAAAATTCTCTTTGCTCCAATTGTTTTCTTAACCGATAAATTGGTCACTTTCCTTTCTCCTTTATGGACTCCTAAGCAAGAAACGCCATCGGTTACCAGTGAAGAGCTTGTGGAAATCTTAGACGATGCGGAAGAAGAGGGCGTCTTCTCAGAAGACGAAAGCGAACTGATTAAATCGGCCATTGAATTTACCGATACCACCGCCAAAGATATCTTAGTTCCCAGAGTTGACGTATTTGCCATTGATATTGACGAACCACTGACCGTCTCTTCGGAATTATTCAAGCACACCCGCATTCCCGTTTATAGAGAAAACATTGATAACATTATCGGAATTATTTCCACCAAGCAACTATTAAAAACCATTGCCTCTGAAAAAAAAGTCAATCTGGAAAAACTCATGTACGAACCCATGTTTGTTCATATGACACGCACCATCTCTTCTATTTTAGAAGAGTTTCGACAAACCCACCGGCAAATGGCTGTTGTTGTTGACGAATACGGCGGAACCATGGGCATTCTAACACTAGAAGATATTACTGAAGAGATTGTTGGTGAAATCTTCGACGAACGCGATCCGGTGGAAATCGAAATCAAAAAACTGGGCGAAAACGAATACGAAGTAGATGGTGGTATGAACATCTATGACCTATTTGATACCATCGGCTTTGAAGAGCCCTCCGACTTTGAGTCCCAGTACACCACCGTGGGTGGCTGGGCTACCGAAATGCTGGATAAATTCCCGAAAATCTTTGATTCCTTTACCTATAAAAATCTAACCATTACCGTCACGGAAGCAGAAGCGGTCCGTGTTAACAAATTGCTTGTAAAAGTAAATCCCATCGAAGAACAAGAAGACTAACCACAAGGGAGGCAGACAATTGAATAAAATTCGTGTGCTATTCCCTTATGTTGAAGCAGGCCTAGGGCACATTATGCCCATGAAATCCATAGATGATTCTTTCCGGAAAAAATATGGAGAAAAGGTGGAAATTGTCTCTTCGAAGTTTTACACCGAAACCAATAACCCTCACCTTATCCGGTATGAGCAAATGCTTGCCCGTCAAGTACGGCTGTATAATGGTCATCCGGTCATCGGGCATTTTGCAACTTTTTGCTGTGAATTTTTTGGCACCTTCTTGTCTTCCTATAACACCTTGTGTTTTGTCTTTCCCTTTGCGTATCACGCCGGGAAAAAGCATATGCAAGAATTACATCCTGACGTTATTTTCAGCACCCACTGGGCTACCAATTACTACGCTCACCACATCCAAAAGAAACCCTTTACCGTTATGTATTGTCCGGATGCGCAACTAAACAAACTGTTTGAATACCATAGCGATTTAAACATGATTAGTATGCCGAAAGGATATGAAAAAGCCCTCAAAAAACGCAAATACACAAAAGACAATATGAAAATGGTTCCGTTTCTTATTCGCAACGAAGCTTTTTCGATTTCGGCAGATAAAAAAGAACTCCGTAAATCCCTAGGACTTCCGGAAAATAACTTTACCATTTTATTGGCTGAAGGTGGCTATGGCATCGGCAAAATGAAAGCCATTTGTGAGTTACTCATAAGAGAACATTTCCCTTTAACCATTATTCCCGTCTGTGGGAAGAATGAAAAACTGTTCCAATATTTCCAGTCTCTAAAGCCCACAAAAGAAATCACCTTTTTGCCACAGCACTTTGCCAAAAACATTTTAGAACTGGAAGCCTCTTCCGATTTGTTTTGTGGAAAAAGTGGCAATATCATTGCCGAACCTACCTTCTTTGGAGTCCCCTCCATCATCACAAACTGCTCCACCCTCATTGAAAAAAACATTGCCGACCACTATGTCAACACCGTCGGGTGTGCGTTTAAAGAATTCTCTCCGCAAAAGACGGTCGATGCTATCAAACAATTTGCAAACGACCCGACGTTGCTCAAGCCTTATCAAGAGGCTGCGAAAGCCTATCATGACCAATTTGGGTCTGAATACGCAGCCGATCTTTTATGGGAAGCTATCAAAAAGCAATTTCCAGAAATAGAATCGTAATCACCCTATTTTTTTGAAAGGAGGAACCTTCATGGAATACCTAAACACCATATCCCTGATTATTAATGTTCTATGTGTTTTGTGTGGCCTCCTTTTTGCGCATTTTCTTTTCTTTGCGGTGGTTGGTTTGTGCAAGCATAAATCTTACCCCGAAGCAAAGAAAACCAATCGCTACGGAATGATTATTCCCGCTAGAAACGAAGAATCGGTTATCTCCGGACTCATTGAAAGTATTAAGAAAAACGACTATCCGCAAGATAATATACAAATCTTCGTCATTGCCCACAACTGCTCCGACAATACAGAAGCCGTCGCTCGCAACTGTGGAGCAACAGTTTACCGCTACGATAACAAGGAAGAAACCACCATGGGATACGCATTTAAACATCTCTTTTCCTGTATTGAACGTGATTATGGTATTCAATCTTTTGATGGATTTTTCCTCTTTAATGCCGACAATATTTTGGATCGTCATTACATTGCCCGTATGAACGATGCCTTTGAATTTTTTGACAAGAAAAGCGTCATCACTTCTTACCGAAATTCCAAAAACTACGGCAAAAGCCTAATCTCCGGTCTCTATGGTATGTATTTTTCCACAGGATGCCGACTAGAAAGCTGTGGGCGCACCGTTATGGGGTGTTCCACCCGTGTGCAAGGAACTGGATACTTAATTCATTCCTCCCTTGTAAAAAACGGATGGCCCTATGTAACCTTGGCAGAAGATTGGGAATTTACAGCTGATCAAATTTTACACGGTCGTGCTATCAATTACTGTGACGATGCCATCTTTTACGATGAGCAACCCATCTCCATTCCCATTATGTGGCGACAACGGGTTCGTTGGTCGAGAGGACACTTAATTGTCTTTGTGACACGTATCAAGAAACTTCTATCCCATCTCTTTTCCAAAGAAACAAAGAATCCTTTTTCTACCTACGATATTATCACCAACTGCTTGCCATCCACCCTGTTTTTCCTCTTTTTGCAAGCCATTCAAATTCTACTGATTGTCACAGCCCCTCTTGTGGACAGTCAAATCACCTGGCATCAAATATTCTTTGGGGATTCTATGAACTTTTTGTTGTCCACAGGTCCTCTATTCGCTTGGCTTCGTTCTCTTCTTCTCTCCTATCTTGCGTTCCTTGCCAATGCCATCGTCATTTTTATTGTGGACCGCAAGCGGATAAAACACGTAAGTCTCTCAAAGAAAATCGCCATCGCTCTTTGTTGGCCGTTCTTTATTGGAATTCAACTTCCTATTGATGTTCAGGCACTCTTTTCTAGAAATCTCCGCTGGAAAACCATTCCCCATACCGACCAAACCAAATTTGAGCATGTCAACCAAGAAGAACCAGTTGTATCCATATAAAAGTATAGGCTCCATCGTTTGTGATATAATCCCCATAGAGTAGACACTTGAAAAAACAAAAAGTTTTCAAGGCTACACTATGGGGGTTTTTATGTCAAGTAGAAAGAACAAGAAATACAGTAAGGAATTAAGAGTACAAGCAGTACAAGCATATTTCAACGGAGAAGGAAGTCAATATGAGATATGCGAACAATTAGGGATATCAAGTCATAGCATATTACAAAACTGGATAAAGTGGTATAATGGTCATAAAGAATTCAAAGAGAGGCGCGGAGCCGGAACGGAGATCTATATGACCAAGGGAAGAAAAACAACGCAAGAA
>JAGCZP010000115.1 GCA_017959985.1 Clostridia bacterium
GGCTCTTTTGTTAGAATAGGTAATTACAACGATGTCGTCAGGTTCGTGTTTTGCATAAAGAGAATGCAGTAATTCTTCCAATTCTTCTCCATCAACACGCTGGCAATCAGGATAAACCGGAGGTGAAAAGAGGGGAAATGAACACTCATTCCGGAACATTTTATTGCGAAGACGAGTGGCATTGTATAGTATTCCTGAATTTTGCGACTGGCGGGTAACATCAACAAGAGAGCAAGAGTTGGCATTCAAAGAGAAATTGCGTTTGATATAATCCACATCAAGAGCGGGGCTTTCCTCAAAATGAACTGGAGGGAGCTGTGCAGCATCTCCCACTAACAACAGTTGGCAATTCTGACCTTCAAAGACATACGAAAAAAGGTCTTCCAAAAGGCTGGAATTGCCAAAAACGGGAGTATCCACTACCCCATCAGCAATCATTGAAGCTTCATCCACAATAAAGATGGTATTTTGCAAACGGTTAGGTCGGCGTGAAAAGATGCGGACACCATCTTTCATCTTACTATAATACAAGCATTTATGAATAGTATAAGCTTTTTGTGAGGCATAAAGCGAAAACACTTTGGCCGAACGTCCTGTAGGTGCCAGCAAAATACAATTTTTACGAAAACCCTTGAGGGTGCGTACCAATGCACCCACCAACGTGGTTTTGCCAGTACCGGCATAGCCATTCAACACAAAGAGCTGGTTCTCCGCTGGAGCGCAAACAAAATCCGCCAGCATTTGCGCAACAACTTCCTGACTTTTAGTAAATTGAAACGGTATCTGCTGCTGAAGAATGGTCAAGAAATCGTTTTTAGAAAGCATGACCGATTCCAAAGATTATGTTAATAGACTTATTCAACCCCTCTTCCCCATTTACTTTCATAAAGCGAAGCCAACGACTTCCCGGGGTGCTTCCAGGATCATAAATCGGAATAGCGGCATCCAAACGAATGATAAAGAAATTGAAATCGAAGCGGAGACCGAAACCCGCACCAATGGCAATCTCTTTATAAAACCGATTTAACTGGAAATCAGCGTTAGGCATATCCTCATCTTTACGAGTAAGCCATATATTTCCTGCATCCACAAAAATACCATACTTGATAAATTTATAGAGGGTGCCACGATACTCTAAATTCAACTCCAACTTGATATCCCCTACACGCACATCATTCACCACTTTCTCGTTTGTATTGTAATAGGAACCAGGGCCCAACGTCCGATAATCCCACGCTCTCATCCTATTAGAGCCACCCAAGAAGAAGCTCTTTTCAAAAGGCAGTGTGGTCGCATTCCACAGGGGAATGGCAATACCCAAATTAAAACGGGTAGCCACCGAATTTTTTGGATTAATAATATACGTATATCTCAAATCCAATTCAGCCAATTCGTAATTACAGTATCTGCTTCCAAAAACCGTAAAATGACCCTCATCGTTGCGAGGAGCTTTCGCCAAAGTATTGATAGCCGATATCAGCATTCCTGAAGATTCCAACTTTAGCCTCATTATCAATGAATTACTCTTATCCTTGAAAGGATGCACATAGGTAAGACCATATTTAAAGGAAAGCAAAATATTGTCTTTGTACTTTTCTTGGAAATCCTTGGAATACCATTTGATTACTTCTTGGAATTCTTCCCCATGCGTAGAGATATTGATAACACTCAGGTCAATTGGTGTAATGATATGGCTCAACTTCTCGTTATGTGCCAAATTATATACCCACGCAAAATTATACAATCCTCTCTCATACAAATCATTATACTGGTAATGGGCACCTAATTTCAGACCTGTACCATAATTAACCGCTTCAATTTTTTGTGTTTTGCGGAAAAAGAGCAGTCTTCTGAAATCCATCGAAACTTCACCACCCACTTCCCTGCTTTCCAACTGAAAAGCCTTTTCTCCTTCCTGACGATTCAAACGCAATCGAAAACCCAAAGCACCATAAACATTGATATTAAAA
>JAGCZP010000116.1 GCA_017959985.1 Clostridia bacterium
ATAATTGTAACTTTGCTATTTTAACATCCATTAACTTTACGCAACCTTTTAATAAACCAACGGTGTATGCCGAAGATATTTCTTATCTTGCTAACATTATCGGTACAGGAAACGTGATTGTTCAGCGGTTTGGAGATCTCATTCGTGGACGCCGCACCAACGAACATCGTTTAGGGCAAAACAGTGTGCGACCTACCTTAAAAGCTACGGCGGGAGATTTGTCGCTGGTGCTTCCCTATCGGATTATGACCGACATTATTGATACCATTTATGCCTTAGATAAAGTGGCACCAGGCACGGCCAATGATGATACGCTACTGTATGGTTGTGAGAGTAAATACTATTCGGTAAAACCGCAAATGGATGAGAATTTCGCTATTTTAGATGGAGTGTATGCCATTGGAGATGGTTCTGGGTATTGCCGTGGACTTTCCCAATCGGCAGCGATGGGATTGTTTGTTGCGGATAAGATTTTAGGACAATAAGGAGAAATATGTATGGCCAGAGAAATGGCATTGGCGGGGGTTAGTAAAGAAGAATTACAGCCCGATAATACGCTACAAGAACCACTAACGCCGAAACAAAAGTGGCAAAACTTTTGGTACTACTATCGGTGGTGGGTGTTGGCTGCCGTGGCACTTGTTATCATTCTTTTTATTTGCACGTGGCAGATGCTATCCACTGTCAAACCCGATTATTTTGTGGTAATGGTCACCAAAGATGTTATGGATGAAAACAGCCTCAGCGGATTGGAAGACGAATTTGCTGAGTATGGAAAAGATATCAATGGGGACAACAAAGTGGTTGTAAGAATTGAAAACTTATCCCTAGCCCAATACGTGGGGGGAACGCGTAACGCCTTGGCGGAAACCAATGCACAAAAACTAATGGCGTATTTAATGGCCGCGGATTCCATGTTCTTTATTTTTGATGACGCTTGTTACAACGATTATTTAGGAAAACTTAAAGAATCGGCAGAAAACGGGGTATTCTTTGACAAGTTAAATGTTAAGGATGCAGGCTATAACGAACAAGAGTGTTATTGGAATTGGACGAACGATGAACGATCGTCAAGTTTTTATGGAATGGATATGCCGAAGGATTTGTATTTTGGCATTCGGTATATGGGAGGCACGGCTTCCGGATCTTCCGCCCAAGAAAAACACGATACCTGTAAAGAACTTTTAGAACGGTTTGTTACAAAGACGAAATGAAAAAACTCCTTACCGAGTCAATCGGTAAGGAGTTATCTTTTTGTGTGGTTTATTCGCCTTCGACTTCCACAGCATCTTTGACGGCATCCGCACAGCAGTTGCAGAGCTTTGCGCCACATTTATTGCAGAATTCGGCATCAGAAGCATTCACAGAACCGCATTCTTTGCATTTGCGCATGTTTTTGTAAGCATAGATTTGTTCGCGTAACATATCGGCTTCTTCTTCCAAGTCTTCTACGTTTTCGATGCAAGCGGTAATCATTTCATCTACATCTTCGCCGGATTTACGGGCATCGTAGACTAAACGACCAAGACCTTCAAAGGTTTCAGCGATTTCCTTCTCAACGTCGCTGACAGCCATTCTAAGGCGTGTGACTTCCACAAAATCACTGGTTTTGCGGCCGACAATATCGGCGCCCTGTTTTGCTTTGTTCAAAATTTCATCAAATGTACTCATAATGGTTTCTCCTTTCAAGGTATAGGATGATTTTTATAGAAATCCAAAATTCCGGCCTTGCGGTCGAGCATTTCGGAAAATCTAGCATTGTATTCGTAAGGGAATTTGAAATTGAAAATCCGCTCAATTAACGTACCATTGGGCTCTTTTAGTTTGGTAACAGCACCGGCACCGCATCCCAAAATGGTATGGGTTTCATCCATTATAAAGACGTTATAGAGCCCTTCGTTTCCGGGGGTTGACCAACCTATGTTTTCTTGGTTTCCGACGGTTTTTCCTTGTCGATATAAGTAGTAGGGGTGATACCCGTTTTCGGTAAGATACGTGTTAGATAAATCCACCATTTGTGGTGTGTCTTCTTTTTTGCCTATATCGGTTCTGTGATGCACCACGAAATTCGAAGAGCGTTTCATTGCTAGTGTGTGTACGGTCACATTTTCCGGATGTAAGGACAAAATCCCTTTGAGGGTTTCTTCAAATCCTTCAACGGTGTCTCCGGATAATCCGGCTATCAAATCCGTGTTGATAAAGGAAAATCCAATCTGACGTGCCAGATTGTAGGCATCGTAGAATTGCTCCACGGTATGTTTGCGCCCGATGGCTTCCAAAACGTGATTGTGAAGGGTTTGCGGGTTAATGCTAATGCGGGAAATACCCGCCTTATAGATGGCCTCCAGTTTTTCTTTGGTGACCGTATCGGGACGTCCAGCTTCCACGGTGAATTCCCGCACGGGGGATAAATCCATGGAGTTTGCAATGGTGTGAAGCAAATCGGCCATTTGGTCAGCGGATAAAGAGGTGGGGGTTCCACCACCAATATAGATGGTTTCTAGCTGTAAACCTAGTTCTTTAATAATCTCTGCGGTTTTGGCAATCTCTTTTTTGAGAAGTTCTACGTATTCGGGAATGAGGTAAGCGGAACGATCGGTTGTGTGGGAAACAAAAGAGCAATAATCGCACCGGGTGGGACAAAAGGGGATGGAGATATATAAACTGCAAGATTCTGGTTTGGAAGTGGCCAAAATCTTGTTTTCACTTTCTAAAGTTCGTTTGGCAATATTCCATTTGTTGTCGCTTACCAAAAGGGTTTCTTTAAAATAGGTTTCCGCTTGCTCCATCCCAAGGGACTCGACTTTTTGCCGCAAGAGTTTTACAGGGCGGATTCCCGTGACAACACCCCAGCTTTGGGTGGTGTGAAATAAGCGACATAAGAGAAGATATAAAAGGGTGGCTAGACGCAGCTCACAAGCATCCATAAAGGGAAGCTCCGTGTTTAAAACGGTGTCTTCGAGAGATTCTTCATAATCGTCTAGCAAAAGGGTGGCAGAAACGATGGCGCCTTTTTCGGTGCGTTTCATTTCGGTGATAGCCAATAACTCAAAGACCGTCTTAGGTGTTTCTTTGACAATGGTGATTTTCTCTAAAGGGACAAAAAGACGACAGATATTGGCGGTTTCGTAGTGAAAATCATGGTTCTTGGTAACAAGAATCATAGGGATTCACCCATTAGGAAGTCTTCACCATGACCGGGATAAACATGGAAAGGTTGTTCGACCATAGAGAGACGTTTTAAACTAGCTTGCATAGTGGCTTCGTCGCCATCGGTTAAATCGGTACGACCATACCCACCATTAGCAAAGAGAGTATCTCCGGAAAAGAGTACCATTTCTTTTTCGCAGGCAAAACAAATACTGCCAGGAGTATGGCCTGGGGTTTCCCATACGGTAAAGGGAATGGTACCGGCATATACCACATCCCCTTCATGAAGGAGCTTATCGGCATGAATATCCAAGAGTAAATCCGGATACACAAAGGCCAAAAGATTCTTGGTGGAATCTTGCAAAGCGGGTTCGTCTTTGGCACTAATATACAGTTCTGCGTGGGTGTTGGCTTGGATTTCAGAAATGGCCAGTAAGTGGTCATAGTGACCATGGGTTAACCAAATGGCTTGAATGACGATTTTGTTTTCTCTTGCAATTTCTAAAAGGCGTTCGGCTTGATCACCGGGATCAATAATAACACCATGATTTTCATCGTCGGCAATGAGATAACAGTTGGTCATTAGTTTTCCGACGGGAATTCGTTTTAAAAACATAAAGTGGGTCTCCTTGTTATTTCTTTGGCGATAGTTGGTCGGAGTCTAGAATTATAGTAATCGGACCATCGCCTTGGATATCGAGATGCATATCGGCTCCAAAGATGCCTTTGGAAACGTGAGTTACTCCTTGGGACCGTATAGCGTCGACAAAATATTTAAATAAAGGGTTGGCAATATCCGGTTTGGCAGCTTCTAAGAATTCCGGACGGCGACCATGACGGCAATTGCCATAGAGGGTAAAATTGGGAATGACTAAGATGCCCCCTTGGATATCTTTGACCGATAAATTGAGACGATTATCCGGGTCGGAAAAAACACGCATCTCCGCGCATTTCTTTGCTAACAAATCGGCTTGTGCTTTGGTATCACTTTCGTGAATGCCTAAGAGCAAAATGGCACCTTGCCTGATACTTCCTACCACGTTGTTATCAACGGTAACAGACGCAGAGGTGACACGCTGAAAGACTACTCGCATGGTATCACCTACTACCGTTTGACCGAGATAACACTGGGAATATTGGAGAGACGGGTGATAACCCCTTGCAAGTGTTCCACGTTATTGACCGAGATGGTGGCCTCCATATTAGAATAGCCGTCTTCGCTATTGCGAACGTTGACCGAATAGATGGTGACGTGCATGGAGGATAATTGGCTGAGTAAATCCAGCATAAGGCCGTCTCGGTTATACGCATCCAAATAGAGGGTGGTTTTGAATTCGCTAGAGATGGAGGCTTCCCAGTGGGCATTGACCCAGCGGTCGGGCTCCTGCGCTTTGTCAATTTCTTTTGGTACGTTGGCACAATCCCGCTTGTGGATGGAAACACCTTTACCTTTGGTGATAAAGCCAATAATGGTGTCTCCTGGTAAGGGATTGCAGCAACGGGCAAATTTTACTAGACAGTTATCAATACCATTAATGATGACACCTCCGTGGTTGTGGAGGGCTTTGGCATCGGATCCGATGGTATCCACATCAATATC
>JAGCZP010000117.1 GCA_017959985.1 Clostridia bacterium
CTGGGTGTAAACTTCCTAGGTTCTTACGGTTTGTTTCTCATTGGCAGTCCTTTCTTCTGGTTGACCATTCCATTTCCTAGCAATATGGTGCCGTATCTTATGGGACCGTTACTCATCTTGAAACTGTCCTTTATGTCTTTGACATCCTATTTATACTTTAGCCGTTTTGTCCGTCCTCGCTATGCCTTACTTGGCGGTATTATGTATGCCTTCTGTGGCTTTTCCATGTATAACATCTTCTTTAACCACTTCCACGAAGCGATGGTGTACATTCCCTTTATTTTATACTCCTTAGAACGGTATATGGACGAGGGAAAACGCGGTTGGTTTGCCTTCTCCATTTTCCTTACCGCTATGAACAACTATTACTTCTTTATCGGACAAGTGGTATTCCTCTTAATCTATTGGGGTATTCGGATGGCTTCTGGTTGCTGGAAAGTCACCCCACAAAAAGTGATTTTGCTATTCTTAGAGGCATCTTTGGGAACGATGGCTGCAGGGGTGTTGTTGCTACCATCCTTCTTCTCGGTCATTCAAAACTCCCGAACCAGCAGTCTCTTAGCTGGACAAGATGCGTTAATCTATAACCAACCACAACGGTTGTACGATATTATTCATAGCTATTTCTTCCCATCGGATATTCCGGCAAGACCTAACTTCTTCCCGGATGCGAAAAACCAATGGGGCTCTATGTCCGCATGGATTCCTATGTTTGGGTGTACAGGGGCGATTGCGTATTTTCAAACTAAAAAGCATAAAGACTGGCTCCATCGCTTGCTGATTGTGCTAGTGATTATGTCCCTCGTTCCCTTCTTAAATGCCATCTTCCAGCTCTTAAACTGGCAATACTATGCTCGCTGGTTCTACATGTTGACCCTTATGATGATTTTAGCAACCATTATCATGCTCAATCAAAAGGGGAAAGAAGAGGTCAACTGGAACCGTGCGTTTGGCTGGAGTTCCGGTATTACCGCTTTCTTTGTTATCTTCGTGGGACTTATGCCCAAAGACTGGAAAGCAGAAAAATGGGAATTTGGCTTTGAACAATATAAAGACCGTTTCTGGATTTATGTGACCATTGTTACTATCGGTCTCATTGCCGCCTATTTCTTAGTGGATTATAAGAAGAAAAATGAAAAAATGTTCTATTCTTGGACAGTGCTCTGTTTAGCGGTGATTTCTCTTGTGTATAGTTGGTACATTTTAGGTCTTGGACAAAACACCGCTACTTATCCTGCCAATTTTGTTATCGAGCGTGCCATTCGCGGAAAAGATAAGGTGCAACTGCCAAATACCGACGAATGGGCACGGATTGATGTCTACGAATGTATGGATAACTTAGGTATCTATTGGGAGATCCCTTGTATCCAAGCGTTCCACAGTGTGGTTCCCGGTTCTATTATGGACTTCTATGAGTCAGTAGGGGTCAAACGCAGCGTGGGTAGTCGTCCAGAACCTTCCCATTATGGACTGCGTAGTCTCCTGTCTACCAAATGGGAATTTGAATACGCCGACACGGAAGCGCCATTGCTCAACCGCGGCAGTGATAAGAAATTCTACAAAGATGGCAAAGCGGATAACGACATGCCTGGATACAAACTGGTATCCACTACCAACGGCTTTAATGTGTACGAAAACACAAACTTTGTCTCCATGGGCTTTGCTTACGATTCGTATATTACCCGTTCGGAATATGACCGGTTTGATGAACAAAAACGGGAATTCCTCATGTTAAAAACCTTAGTGGTAGAGGACGCTTACGAAGATATGGTAAAAGATATTTTGCCAAAAGTGAGTGCTGGCAGTTTCCACTACGAATACGAAGATTTTGTGCAGGATTGTCAAGCACGAAATGCCCAATCTTGTTCCAGCTTTGTTCCCACGTCTAAAGGGTTTACAGCGGAGATTACTCTTGATAAACGGAATGTGGTTTTCTTTAGTGCTCCGTATGAAAAGAATGCTTGGGAGATTAAGGTGAATGGGGAGCCCGCCAAACTGATTCGTTGCAATGTGGGCTTTATGGCGGTTGAGTGTCCGGAAGGCACCTCGCAAATTAGTTTCCGGTATCACACCCCGGGATTAACCGAAGGCATTATCTTTACCTTTGTGGCCATCTTCTTGTTCAACATGTATTTAGTGGTCTCCAAGAAAAAGCCACGTCGCGTGAAAAAGGTTAGTGCTCCCGCAGAAAAACCGGAAAATCCGGAAGAACCTTAATTGTTATCTTTACAACAAAAAGAAAAATGTGCTATACTGTCAAACAGTGATTATAAAAGAAGGAGGACGCATCCATGGCAGAAAAGAAAGCAGCAGCCAAAGAGGCCAAAGAGGTAAAAGAAACCAAAAAGCCTAAAACGGAAAAAGCGGTAAAAGACGAAAAAGAAACAAAATCTGCAAAAACCACGAAAACCACTAAGACCGCAACCAAAACCGAGAAAACGGAAAAGACCACGAAGGCTGCCAAGACAACCGAAAAGCCAAAAGCGGAGAAACCGGCGAAAGCGGCGGCCAAACCGGCAAAGGAAACCAAAGCGGAAAAACCAGCCAAAGCCGAAAAGCCTGCCAAAGAAGAACCGAAAAAAGAGGCTCCGAAATCGTCCAAACCAAAAGAATCCAAACCTTCCTTTTTGATGTATAAAGGTCGTCCACTAGTACGCAGTGGCAACACCATTTATTATGGAAAGATGAATGAAGAATACGTGGCCTTGTTCCAAATTCTTACCACGAAGGAAGAAGATGGCATGACCATTGCCGATAAGGTGCAAATACAAATCATTTCCACCGATCCGACGGTAAATCCGAAAGATCGCATTATCAAAAAGAGTGATAAAGTGGGCTTATACGCCGCCATGGAGATTGGAACCATTTGGCTAGAACGGGCGCTTGCCGGACGTTTACAAGCCGATTAAGACTAAAAAAATACGACTCTATACCGAATGGGTATAGAGCCGTTTTTTTGTGTTTAGGATTTAAAATCCAAATCCTTGACAATCTTTGTGACTTTGTCAATGCATTCGTCCACAATGATTTTTCCTACTTTGGTCACAAACTCGCTGTTACTAAATCCACAAAGGGACGCAAAAGTTTTGGAAGCTTTTTGCCGGTCGATATTGCCATTATCTTGGCAAAGGTAATAGAAGGATAAACTACCGTTTTGTTCCACCGCGTTATACACATCCACGGCTTCGGTCTGTAATAGACTATAAAAACTGGAGGAAGCGGTGTCGGCGACCAGTTCGTTTGGTAACAAACGATTGATTTCCACATCGGCCGCAAAGAGCAACACAAGCCAGCGTTGCAGGCGCAGTTTGTTGTTGTGAATGGGATGATCCACATCGGCTTGTTTGGCAGAATTGATTAAGGTGGCAGCCAGCATACGGGCGCGGTCTAGGTTGCCGTTTTGTTGCTCATGCTTTAGCAAATGGGCGGTTTCATCCATGGAATCGGAGTCCTCTTTCGGGGTTTCTCCAACGATTTTCATATCGCTATCTTCTTTGTAACTCATGGAATCACTCCTTTCCTAAAGCTTGTTTAATGGCAATGGATAATTGGTCCGGACAAGAGGTAGGACGTGGGCCGCAGGTAACGCCAGCGAGGGTTTTGCTGACTTCCTCTGCATTGCGACCTTCCACCAAACGGCCGATGCCTTTGGTGTTTCCGTTGCAACCTCCATCAAATTGCACATTATGTAAGATGCCATTGTCATCAATTTCAAAGGTAATGGCACGAGAACAAACGCCGTGTGTTCGATAGGTATAGGTCATAATATCGTTCCTCCTTATTTCAGTATAGACGCAAATGCGAAAAAGCACAAGTAAACTTTGTGTTAAGAAATGGCCTCGAAGGCTTCTTGAATGGTTTTGACGCCCACCACTTCGATGTCGTCATGAGAAGCCAAACCCTGCAAGTTGTGGTGGGGGATAATGACTTTGGTAAAGCCTAAGCGAGCGGCTTCAGCAATACGGGCATTGGCGTTGGAAACCGAACGAATCTCTCCGGTTAATCCCACTTCTCCGAAGGCAGCGATACCATCGCTGACCGGTACATCCTTAAGACCGGTGATGAGGGCTAGAGCAATGGGTAAATCGGCGGCTGGTTCGGTTAAGGTTAATCCGCCAATGACGTTTACGTAGGCATCTAAGTTTGAGAAGTAATAGCCAGCGCGTTTTTCTAAGACGGCTAACAAAAGGGCTAGCCGGTAATTATCAAATCCGGTGGACATTCTCCGGGGGTTGCCAAAGGTGCTGGGAGAAACCAGTCCCTGCACTTCGGCTAAGACCGGACGACTGCCTTCGATGGTACAGGCTACGCAAATACCACTGACGTTGGTCGGACGACCGGACAGTAACAGCAGGGAAGGATTTTCCACTTCCAATAGTCCTTGGTCGGTCATCTCAAACATACCGATTTCGTCGGTGGCACCGTAGCGGTTTTTGGCACAGCGAAGCAGACGATAACTAGAATGCCGTTCCCCTTCAAAATAAAGAACGCAGTCCACAATGTGTTCAATGACTTTGGGGCCCGCAATGGCGCCGTCTTTGTTGACGTGCCCCACGATAAAGAGGGGAATGTCCGCTAGTTTGGCCATACGGGTAAACACGGAGGTGCATTCTCTGACCTGGGTCACACTGCCGGGAGAAGAGGTAATATCGGTGAGACTCATGGTTTGGATGGAGTCAATAATGACCACATCCGGTTTTTCACTGCGAATGTTTTCTAAAATGGATTCCACATTGGTTTCGCAAAGCAACAAAAGGGAATCGCTTATAACTTGTAACCGGTCGGCACGCAGTTTAATTTGTCTTGCTGATTCTTCGCCAGAGACATAGAGAATTTTGCGGCCTTGACCGATGGTTTTGCAAATTTGTAAAAGCAAGGTGGATTTTCCGATGCCAGGGCTTCCGCCGATGAGCATCACGCCACCTTTGACAATACCGCCTCCGAGTACCCGGTCCAGTTCTGCCATACCGGAGAGAATACGGGATTCACTCTCGGTAGAAACTTCCGAAAGAGGGGTGGCAACGGATTGCCCTTGGGGGAGATTGGGAGAGGAGGACACATCCACCACTTCTTCTTGAATGGTATCCCAGGCACCACAAGAAAAGCATCGTCCACTCCACGCGGAGTGGGTGACACCGCATTCGGTACACACATAGGTTGTTTTTTTCTTTGCCATGGGACCGATTCCTTTCGTTTAGGATTTGTTTTTCTTTCGTTTTTTGCCGTCTCCGTAGAGCAGGTAGTTTCGAAGCAATTTGTTTTGAAAGCCTAAGGTGTAGGCTAAGTGACTAGTCAGCGGTTTGATACCGGACATTAGTAAGAAGATGGGGAGTACCCACCAGGCAAGTTCCGCGGAACTGGCGGTAGGGACCATTATAACGACTAAGGGGAAAAAGGGTAATACAAACAGTTTAAAGGTTCCGGCAAAGGTGGGAAACCACAGCCCTAGTTTGCTTCCCAGTAACACCACGAAGGCTAAATAATAGGGAATGGAAGCATAGAGTCCGCTTTGTAGACCAAACCAAGGAGTTTTCGGTTGGCCGTCGTATTTGACGTGCTTGCGGTCTTTGTTGCCACGCTCCCAAGCAGACACATAGAGGGTGGAGATGTAAATGCCAATCATACAAATCTCCGCTAAAAAAATGGATAAGAATTTCATCCAGGGCTTCATTTCGCTGCGGATGGATTGGCGGTAATAAGTGGTGGTCACGCCGGTTTCTTTATCGGTGGTGGTTTCACCGTTTTCTTTGGCTTGCTCTTTTAAGTCATCTAATTGGGAGTAGTAATAGTCTCCCACTTTTTCCATCGCACCGGTGCCTTCTTGTTTGTAGACGGTATAGCCAATGACTTGGGTACCAATATCGGTAAATATAAAGGCTACCGACATATACACAATAAAGGCTAACACCGAAGCGATGACGGCACGAAGGAGCAACACACCGCTAAATTTGATTGGATCGGGTTTCATGATTTGTCTCCTTTAAGATAAGGCATCTAAGTTTTCTTCTGGGGAGAGGGCGGTGGTGGTTGTGGGAACGGTCTTGTTAATGAGGAGCGTAATGGTGTTGTCCGAATCCACTAAATTGCCTTGGGATGGCCAACTGCCCACAACCGCGTTAAACGGAATGGTGGGATCGCTGGCATCGCTAAATTCCACACGAAATCCGAGAGCTTCTAGGTAAAGACGGGCGTGTTCCATATTCCAACCGGTCACATCCGGCACACGGGTAACTTCTTTCCCAAGGCTTAAGTATACTTTAATGGAAGCGCCTTCTTCTAAGGATTCGCCCGGCTTGGGATCTTGGTCCACAATCACGTTACGTTCTTCGTCCGAATAGAGGTAACCGGCAATCTCCAGTGGGAAACTGCTAAAGACCCGTTGGTTATTGGAAACCGTTAAGTCGTAATAATTGGTACCCGAACTGATAATGTCGGGAACGATGTTCACAGGTGTGGTCGGTTCAGTAGTGGTGGTTGTGGTGGTCACCAAGGTGGTCTCTACTGTGGAAGAGGTATCTTCGGCTGGTTTCTTGTTGCCACCGTTAAAGATGAAGATAACGACCACGAGAGTAATGAGTAAAATCAGCACAATAATGGCTAAGGTAAGATACAACGCATAAGGATTTTTTGCCGGTTTTTTCTCTTCGGTATCCAGTTCTTTGATGGCACCGGCAATTCCGACCACTTTGGTTTCTTCCGCCAAGGCAGAAACCACCGCGCCGGTGGTCAGTTTATCCCGTAATTCTTCAATGGATTCAATCCGTTTGCGCATACGGGGTTGCAGTCCCGCCGATAAGGCCTCGCTAACGTGGGTAGGAAGGGAGTGGGCAATTTCGGCGGAGAGAAGTAAATCTTCTCCTTTGGGATTGCGATGGGCACCGTTTGGGGGCGCGTTACCGGTCACACAACGGAAGATAACGGCGGTGACACTGTACACATCGGTGGCAGCGGACAGTTCGTTATCAAATGAGTATTGTTCGGGAGCAGCATAGCCATCGGCCAGTTGAGGACGAAGGGCGGTGCTCATGACCCGCACACTGGGAATATCAAATCCGATTAACCGGAGTTTTCCATCTTCTCCTACGAGGATATTGGAAGGGCAAATACCGTAGTGGTACAAGCCTGCTGAGTGGCAGGAACTCAAAGAAGATAAGAAGGGAATAAAGAGTTTTCGGGTTTCTTCCCAGGTGAGTTTGCCACCTTTTTGTTTGAGTAAATCGTTTAAGGTGTTGAATTCCACATATTCCGAAACGCTATAGATGGATCCGTTTTCTTCGAAAATGTCGTATACTGGAACCATAAAGGACAAATCGCGCAGTCTAGCAACCGCACGGGCGTTTTGACGGAATTGTTTTAGATTAATTTCAAAATTGTCTTCGCTACCTTCTAGCGGGAGCACTTCGCCGTTTTCTCCTCGTTTGGAAATGTTGGCAGGGAAAAACTCATAGATATATACCGGGGTTTTCTCAATCTTGTCAAAGCCGATATAGCGAGCGGTGGCACCGCTATAGGATTGCATATTGCCAATCACATAGCGATCCGCAAATTCGGTACCGACTTTTAAGTATTCCTCGGAGTTTTCGGTCTTATTGACATGAAACCCACAATAGGGGCATTCGGTTGCATCGTCTTCTAAGAGGGACATACAATTCATACAACGTTTTTCTACTAACATGTTTTTGTGTCTCCTTTTTGGTTAGCTATCGGATAAACGACGTTCTAATTTTTGTTGACGGATGTCTTTGCCAACGAATAAGAGGGGTTGGAAGGTACCGAGTACTCGAGAAGCAATGGCCTCGCCATAGCGGGATTGCCAATCGGCGGGGGTGAGGTTGGTGCTAATGATGGTAGGAAGTCCACTGAGCATCCGGTTGTTTAAAATCTCGTATAACTCCGCTAAGGTAAACGCGGTGGTCATCTCGGTTCCTAAATCGTCGAGGATTAACAAATCGCAGTTACTCAGTAAGGTTTCCGAATCCCCTTCGGCTTTTCCGAAATGTTCTTTTTCCAGTTTATGGAAAATGGATTGGGCGGAATGGTACACCGGGCAATAGCCTTTGTTCGCCGCCATGCCGGCAATAGAGAGCGCGGCGTGAGTTTTGCCGACACCGGTGGGACCACTGAGTAGCAAACTGTCCGAAGATAGAGAAAAATCTTCTCCGTAACAGCGGCAATATTCTAAGATGCTTTGCATGTGTTCCCGAGGGACGCATCCTAATTGTTCGTCGTAAGTGCCGGAATAAAAATCCAGTTGCATATCGTCTAAGGATAGCACCGTCATTTTGGAAGTTTTGGTAAACTCTTTGGCGTTATATTTGGTCAGAAGTTCTTGCAAACAGTCACAAAGTCCGTTGGCAAGTTTTCCAGTGTCATTGCATTTTTTGCAAGTGTATTGAGGGGTGAAATCCGAGACGGATTCGCCGGCATCACGTAAAATGGAGGCCAGTTCTTCTTGCACCGCTTGGCTTTTTGCCTGAATGCGGTTAGCCAGCTCTTCTGAGTAAGAACCAGAGACGCAGGCCGCGGTAAATTCTTTGACGCACTGATGCATAATCTTTTCGCATTCGAGGGCAC
>JAGCZP010000118.1 GCA_017959985.1 Clostridia bacterium
GGCTCATAAGAGTCTTCCTACTTTCTTTTTTCAGTATCTTTGCAATTATACCGATAAATATTAACAGGGTCAACTAATTCTTGTTCGTTTATGCTAAAAAGATAAATATTTATACAAATTATTACTGTGTGCTTGGGTTTCCCCTGCAAAAATCTTTCCAAAAACCGTCTATCTTTACACCGCTTTTTTCTTGATTATTTCCCCCATTTACAGTATGATAGGAGTGCAAGTTCAAGGGAGGTTTTATTATGAATATTGTCTGTTTAGATATGGAGGGTGTCATCACCCCTGAAATTTGGATTGCGTTTTCCAAAGAGAGAAACATTCCCGAGCTTTCGCGTACCACCAGAGACGAACCAGATTACGATAAACTGATGAAATGGCGTCTTGGTATTTTAAAAGAACATGGCTTGGGTCTTAAAGAAATTCAAGAAACCATCTCCCATATTGATCCCTTGCCCGGTGCCAAAGAATTCTTAGACGAATTACGCTCACTAACCCAGGTGATTATCTTAAGTGACACCTTTGAACAGTTTGCGATGCCTCTTATGAAAAAACTGGGCTATCCCACCCTCTTTTGTAACTCCTTAGTGGTGGCCGATAACGGGGAAATCACCGATTACAAAATCCGCGTAGAGAAGTCCAAACTAACCACTGTCAAAGGATTGCAAGCTTTGGGGTTTGAAACCATTGCTTCGGGGGACAGCTACAACGACTTAGGGATGATTCTCGCTAGCAAAGCCGGTTTCTTATTCCGTTCCACCGAATCCATCAAAAAGGATTATCCGGATCTTCCCGCTTATGAAACTTTTGATGACCTTCTTGCCGCCATCAAAAAAGCTTTATAATCTCCATACTGGGGTGTTTTGCCCCAGTATTTTTTATCTAGGACATATGTCTTAGATACAAAAAATGTCTAAGACATATTGAAAAACGTCTTAGACATATTATAATGTCCAAGACATGACCATGATAAAGAGAAATATTTGACGAACTCTCAAAAATCAAGTATGATACAAATAACAAATCTTTTGGAGGTGCCCTTATGGATATGATTTTTTATCGTTGCCAAATCTGTGGCCAAATCGTTGCCATTGTAAAGAAAACCGGTTCTCCTCTCGTTTGCTGCGGACAACCCATGAACGAGATAATTCCCGGAACCACCGATGCTGCTGTGGAAAAACACGTTCCGGTATACACCGTTAAAGACGGAAAAGTTTTTGTTTCCATCGGTGAAGTGGCACATCCGATGGCGGAGGAACACTATATCGAGTGGGTCTCTCTAAAAACAAAACTCGGCAACCAACGGAAAGCCCTAAAGCCAGGAGACGCTCCGCAAGTCTGCTTCTCTATGTGTGACGGAGACGAAGTGGAAGCCGTTTATGCCTATTGCAATTTGCACGGTCTTTGGAAAGGCTAACCTACAAAGAATAAAACTGGGAAGCACGAATTGTGTTTCCCAGTTTTTTATTTTATTTGGTTTCTTGTTTTTTCGAAAGGCCTCGTGGCGCTTTCATTAAGAAGTCGGTTGGCTGTCGGAAAATCTTTAAGGACAAGAACAATGTTAAAGGAATTGGAATTAAGAGCCACACCACTTTCATATAGGCATTCACGCCAAACACCGTATCCCACACACCGCTTGTAATGAGAATACTCTGTAAAAGAATATGCCACAAATACACTTGAAGGGTTCGAGATCCAAAGGTGGTAATATGGCCAAGGTTTCTGGTGGGAATCGCGGCCATAAAACCAAATCCTACCACCGTGGCAATGAGATAATTGGCTAGGCGGTACAGGAAAGCCCAGTCACTACTAATCCGGTTTCTACCCGTAAACAATGGGCGATACTTATACACAAA
>JAGCZP010000119.1 GCA_017959985.1 Clostridia bacterium
AAATGGTCCTATATCCGTTTTGATGGTAAAACCATGGGAGAGGTCCTACGTATTGGTATTCCTTCCATCGTTATGCAAGCGGTAGGATCGTTTATGAACTTCTGCTTAAACAAAATCTTAATCGGCTACACCGAAGCCGCCACCGCCGTGTTCGGCGCGTACTACAAAATCCAAAGCTTCATCTTTATGCCGGTCTTTGGACTCAACAACGCTATGGTGCCTATTGTCTCGTATAACTTTGGCGCAGGCAGACCGGACCGCTACAAAAAGACGTTGCGTATATCCATTGTCTCTGCCGTTACCATTATGTCCATCGGAACCCTTTTCTTTGAAGCCATCCCCGGCACCCTCATTAGCATCTTTCAGCCCACCGCCGAGATGCTAACCGTTGGAAGAGTGGCGTTTCGTGTTATCGGCATTCACTTCCCCCTCGCCGGGTTCTGTATTGTGGTTGTCTCGGTGTTCCAAGCCCTCGACAAACCCTTCTTTAGCCTCATCACTTCCCTTTGCCGGCAATTAGGCGTGTTGCTTCCCGCCGCGTATCTGCTCTCCCTACTCGGGAATGTAGATTACGTGTGGGCTGCCTTTCCTATCGCCGAAGGCGTATCGTTACTGCTGAGCATTTTGTTCCTTCGCAAAACCTTAGCGGATGCCCAAAAACATCTGCAACATTAATCGTACCAAAAAGAATCCGACCATGAGGAACCTCATGGTCGGTTTTTGTTATTCGTTTTTCCCTCTGCGACTTAGAACCCATGTCGCTACGATCGACACCGAAACAATGGTCCAAAGGATCAGTATTTTAGCGAATCTCATGCTTCTAATAAGGCTCTGCGCAAGGCCAAAACGTCTTTCATATCAAGAACATCATCAGCACGCATATCCGCCGCACGATTGCTAAATTTCGGAATGTCGAAGGATCCAGGTGTGGTTAAGTTCACCAGCATCTTCCGAAGAACTAAGACGTCTTTCATGTCGGTCGCGTTGTCACCATTAACGTCACCGATGCGTCCATAGACGATGTCAAAGGCCAAATAGCAATCCACATCCGCTGTATTGAGATAAATGTGGTTGTCGACAACATCGATGTCTTGATAGAACAACTGCGCTGAGTCAACGTAAAAACCATCTGGCAAAGAAATGGCAATGTCGATTTGATCGCCCGCTTCACGGTTGACCATGAATTTTTCGTTGCCCTTATAGGATTGATACCCGATATAGTCGCCTGCAACGGTAACGGTAACTTCACCAATCGGTATGCCGGTTTCTGAGAAGTTTTTCTCATAGAATTCTAACAGCACTTCGTAGTCAATGCCGGGTTCATAAGTTCTATAGATGTATTCGTCCATGCCAGAAAAGACTTGCACTTCGATTCCCATATAGTTGTAGCGAGAATAGGAGAGATTCCACTCGCCTGAATCGCAATCAAAGATTTCGTCTTTCAACTCTCCGTCCGCATACACGCGAATAGCGTATGGTGCCGAATCGAAGATAAAGTTTTGATCGCCTTCATCACCATGCGTATAGACGACACCAGATTCTATCGTATCTTCATTCTTATACACCGTGTTTTCTTCTGTGTCATATAAGAAACGATATTCACCCGGTACCAATTCTAACGGATCGGTAACTAATCGTACGGTGTTCGTATCTCCGTACATAACCGAATACGAAACCGACGCGTCATTCGGATTACAAGCGACGTATTCCACATCCCCGTTTTCTTTCAAAATGCGAATGGCGCGAGCTGGGGTCACTTGCGCGTTTTTCTTCGTGAAAGTAATCACCAACGGATTTTCCATGTTAACACCAAGCAAGCTAATTTCTCCGTTATCCGGAACGGTGCCTTGTGTGCCACCATGGGCATAGGATACGGTATAGATGTCTTCGTCGTATTGGACATAAACGGCTTCGTTGTTACCCGGGTCTGGACCGCCTTGATCCCAACCAGTAAACAACACATCAACCCATTCTTCCCATCCGTCCCAATCGGCATCAAGGATGAAACAGTTATTGTCGATATCAAAGGTTACAATATCCGCCGGGAGGTCATTGACAAAGTATTCGTTTCCACCAATCCGGACACCCTCTAGAGCGGCGCCGTCTTCCAATTCATAGGAAATGGTAACCGGAAGTTTAGAGGCTTTCACTTTCATTCTGCCTGCGTAAGAAATGGTATCCACGGTTCCTTCATTAACCGTCGCGTTCACCACAGCACCTTGTCCTTGTCCTTGAATGTTAAAGAAGTAAGGCGCTTCGTCACGGCCAAAGCATTGGAAATCAAATTCTGCTTTCGACCAATACACTTCAATAATACAAGCAGAACCGTCTAAGTTAATGGTTACGGGAACATCATTTGCGAAATCGGTTGCATTCCAAACACCAAAATAGAGCCACTCTTCCCCACCATATTTGCCCGTGTTGTTTCTAGCGAGAACTATATACGGATCTTGGTCAAAGGTTAAAGTTAACGGAGTGCCGGCCTCATAAGGAGTAATATCGCCCCAGGTTTCTACGTCGTTGACATAAATCGCTCCAGGAGCATCACCACGTTCTACACGATACTCTCCCGCAAAGGGTTCCTCATACAGACCACTTTCTATACGGAAAATTTCTCTGGAAGAAACATCTAAACTCCAGGACAAGTCTTGGTTACTCTCGGTAACGTAGGTAATATAGTCATTATCGGGGTCTTCGTGACCATACGCTTTAATACCACGGTTGACACGAGGATATTCTTCATCCCCATCGGTTCTCTCAATAACAACCGTAATGGTAACATCTTCCGCATCGGGATATTCAAAGAACTCGCGAGAATTTACAGGCGTTTCCACCGGAGGATTCACGCCATCATCCACAATGACTTTCGCCGTCAAGAAGTTTTCGTCGTAATCAAATTCAATGGCGTTATCGGGACGTTGCCATTCGCCGCCACCGCCTTGATTCCAGCCTGTAAACAAGAACTCAACCGTACGATATATGGTTTAATCCGGCAAAGTAATGGTTAGCGTCTTATTGTTGCGGTCTAACGAGAAGTTATCAGGGAGATTATACACTTCGTTCTCTAAATCGAAGAGATATTCTTCTCCGTTATCACGAATCCCTTCTAAGACGGATCCGTCTCCTTCTTGATATCCGAAGGTAATGGGTTGGTCGTTGGTCTTGATCTTTATGCATCCATGGTAAGCAGTGGTTTCTTCATTTCCTTCGGTATTCGCCGAAACGACTAAACCATCGCCATACGCATAGGCCGTGTAATAGTATTGGTAACTACCGCCATCAAAGTGATTAAAGTCAAATTCTTCTTCTGACCAGTAGGTCGCCACACGAATACCTTCTTCGTCGCGACGATAAATATTTAAGTGGGTATCATCCGTAAACGCCGCGTCGTCAATGATTTCCGTATAGTTATCGGCAAACACTTCCACTTTGTATGGTTTTACACTAAAGGTCAAGGCAATATAATCTTGGTTTGCTGGCCAATCATAAATTTCACCATCATCGACGGCAATATCGTTAACTTGAACGCCTCCAATACCTCTATCGAAGTACATGATGTATTGATTGGGGAAGGCGTATGCCCAGTCAATGAGTTCCACTTGGGTAATTTCATTATCTGCCACAACATATTCCATGGGCGAGTCAGGATTGTAAATCCAATAATAAGAAACGCTTGGGTCGTTTGTTCTGGCAATAATGCCATACACTTTTCTTTCAAACCCTAAATCTGGTTTTTGTTCGAAATGCACAAGTGCATAGGCAGAATCTTGATTTTGATACGGGGCGCGATCGCCACTATATTGCATATCTTGGTGACATATTTCCTCATCTTGATCGTCCATATAATAGACCGTCGCATCAAAGGTGGTGTCATCATAACGAACTTCTAAGCCTTCTTCTGGTCCTGGTGGATCTGGTTGTTCGTCCCAACCAGTAAACAACAATTCCACACGGAAATGATTGTCATACAAGAACCGTTCAAAATTATCAAACGTTACGATGTTTTCACCGTCGTAACTAACGTCCTCTGGATATCCGTTGTTGGCGAAAATATATTCTCCCCAACCATCTGGGAAACGAATGCCTTCTAAGTTAACGTTTTGATCAAGATAAAAGAATAATTCTAACTTTCCTTCATCACTGCTGATATTGGCTTTTAAATTTCCTTGGTTGGAAATCTTATCCTCGCCGTTAATGGTATGATCGTTTACATACACATCGCTAATCCAGCCATGTTGTCCTACTTGGAAGGCCTCCACAAAGACATGGCCGTCTTCTTTTTGGAAGTGATCAAAATCGTATAAACCTTGGTCAAACCAAAGATTAATTTCTACGCAACTGTCATTTTCAGGTGTATAGGTAAAGGTGGTAGTCGTAATATGCGGTTGCTCCACCAAGCTGTAATCCACGGCCGAGTCCACAATATCTCCAATAATGGTGGTATGTTCCGGATCATTAAAGGTAACCGTGAACGTATACTCGGTGTTCATTTCAAAAGGATAATTATTGTGGTCGTCTACTTGCGTATCGTTGTAATCGCCACCGGAAAGAGTTACCGTCGCCTGCCCTTGGTCATACCACATAAAGAAATGTTGTGGCATAGGTCCATCGTTGGGAGGAGCCATTTGCCAGCGCCACAAATCTTCCCCTTCGTCATAACAAACATATTCCAGTTCCACATGATAATCCTGGTCACCCGCCAACAACATATTGGATTGGGATTGTTCATCATACACATCCACCGGATTATCGTCAATAATAAATGGGGTGTACACCCCTAAACGAATTCTCGCTCCAGGATAGCCGGTAATCGTACCGGTTACATTCAATTCGCCGTTATCGTCTAGTTCAAGGAACCCGTCGGGAGCGCCACTGCCAGGAGAGGCAATGTATGCAGAAGGTGCATAAAAATAGTGAGCATGAATGTAATCGTTCACTTCAACAGGTATATCGCTTCCCACTGTGTCGTAATCGAAAACACGGCCGACAGGAAGCTCTGCATCATTTCCCGTTCTGAAATCATAAAAATAGCAACTAGGAAGTAAGTCGTCATAATTCGCTGTAAAAAGCTCTTCTATAGTCGGATTATCGCTTAAACCAATATCGGAATTATGAGAGTCTTGGAACTTTTTACCCGATGGGTCAATAACCGCACCACCGTGTAAAACGAAAACGTTCTCTAAGTTTTCAATCCCATAAGGGTATACAACCACGCATCCATCCGCAACGATGGTGGGAACTTCATAGTCCACTTTAGCAAACTGGTTGTCAGAATAGCCATTTCCTTTTGTGTAGAACCCTACCAAAACATCGTCAACCCCAACAGCACTGGCAAATTCCATGTCGGAAAAGGTTGGCTCTGTCTGCAAGGTCGGATCAATCAAACGGATATAGTTGCACTCTACAGGATGGAAGTGATAATCATCAGCGTCCGAGGGATAGATAGTAACCGAGACATTCGTTGCATTCGCGTCGTAATTAATGTCAAACGTTTTATCGTCTACCAAATCCTCGCGGGTTAATGTATAGGGAGAAACTCCATCATCCACCGCAATGCGATAGGGACAATAGACGTCAAATTGCAAAGAAATCGCATCGGCTTCTGTCACGAACGATTCACAATCAAAAAGTGTAGTCTCTGCCATTCCATCCACAAGAATGTTTGCGTCATTTACCGCAGACGGATCACAGTGAAAGGTAATCGACACGCTTGATTCTCTTGCCAAAGCGGTAACAGGTGCTACTGTCATCACCAGGCAAATGCACAAAAACAAAGCTATAATTCTCTTCATACTCATTTCCTCCTATCAAACAGGAATAGATACTATTATTATATAAAAGAAAACAAAACACACGCAAGGCTCTACCCTTCGTCCTTTTCCACAAAATTTTCAGGAGCTCTTTGGCAACCTGTACAAAAGTTGAGGTTTTGCGCTCTCTTTTCTGGGTTTTTAGGAATTCTTTATTGTTATAAAAGGTTTAATATGTTAATATAACTATAAATATGGTCTTTTTACGGAGGAATGCTTTTTCATGAAAAAAGTCATTGTAATCGGAGGCGGTCCCGCCGGACTCACCGCCGCCTACGAACTGTTAGATAAATCGAAAGAAATGGACGTAACCGTTTTGGAAGAATCCCACGATATGGGTGGTATTTCCAAGACCGTGAATTACAAGGGAAACCGCATGGATATGGGTGGCCACCGTTTCTTCTCCAAAGTGCCAGAAGTCAACGAGTGGTGGGAGAAAATGCTCCCCTGCCAAGGAGCCCCTTCCAAGGACGACCTTATGCTAGAACGATCGGTTGCTTTAGAAGAAAACGGTCCTGATCCAGAGAAAGAAGATCGGGTTATGCTGACCAGAAACCGGGTTTCCCGTATTTTCTTCAATCAAAAATTCTTTGATTATCCTATCTCCATGAAATTCGAAACCATCAAGAACATGGGCCTCGGCACCACCTTTGTTGCCGGTTTTTCGTACCTAAAAACTTTAGTGTGCAAGCGGAAAGAAAACTCCCTGGAGGATTTCTATATTAACCGTTTTGGTAAGAAACTCTATTCCATGTTCTTTGAACACTACACCGCCAACCTTTGGGGTCGTCATCCAAGCGAAATTGATCCCAGTTGGGGAGCTCAACGGGTTAAAGGCCTTTCCATCATCGCTATTTTAAAAGATATGTTTGGAAAACTACTCCCCGGTAAGAAAAACCGCAAAGTGGAAACCTCCCTTATTGAATCTTTCCACTATCCCAAGCTGGGTCCCGGAGAATTGTGGGATGTGACCGCCGCCGAAATCAAAAACAAAGGCGGTAAAATCTTAGAAGGCTGTAAAGCCATTGGATTTAAACGGGATGAAAGCGGACAAATTTCCGCTGTTGTGTACCAAACCGAAGAAGGAGAGACGGTCGAAGCTCCTGCCGATATCGTTATTTCTTCCATGCCGGTCAAAGATTTGGTTGCCGGGCTTCCCAACGTGCCAGAAGAGATGGCTGCCATTGCCGCCGGGCTTCCCTATCGCGATTACATGACCCTCGGCGTGCTTTGCAAGAAATTAAAACTGGAAAACAAAACCAAGCTCAAAACCGTCGGAAACATCGTTCCAGATAACTGGGTCTATGTCCACGACCGTTCGGTCACCATGGGCCGTTTCCAAATATACAACAACTGGTCCCCTTATATGGTCAGCGACTTAGAAAACACCGTGTGGGTAGGCCTGGAATATTTTGTCAACGAAGGCGACGAGTATTGGTGCATGACCGAAGAGGAATTTGCTAAACTCGCCATCGACGAAATGGTCACCATGGGTCTCATCTGCTGCAAAGAAGATGTGCTCGACTACCATATGGAACGGGTGAAAAAATCCTATCCTGCCTCCTTCGACACCTACGATCACATGGACGATTTGGTCGCCTACTTAAACACTATCGAAAACTTATATTGTGTCGGCCGTAACGGTCAACACCGGTATAACAACATCGACCACTCGATGTGCACTTCTTTTGAAACCGTGAAAAACATCTTAAACGGCGAAAAAGACAAGAGCAATATTTGGAATGTCAACACAGAGAAGGAATACCATGAAACTAAGCAAAGCTAGATACGAATTCTTATCCACGTATGCCATGGGTGCGTTGGCTTCTTTAGCCTTTTGTGCCGTTGCGTACTTTATATGGTTTGCCAGCGATGCCTACTATTCCGCCGACTGCGCCGATACCTTCTACTGGGCTATCGCCTCCATCGATTCCGGTAAAATCTTTAACCCCGATTTCTACTATGGCGGTGTGTATCCCTTTGGCGGTTCCCTCTTTTTCTTCCCCGCCTATTGGATTTTCGTCGTCTCCATGGCCTGTGCGAAATTTGGAATGTTTTTGTTCCTTATTTTCTTTACCGCTGCTCTCATCTTCTTTGCAAAAAGTCTTGGCTTTAACTGGAAATGGACTTTCGCGTCCTGCTTTGTGATTTTAGCCGCCCTTTCCTGTTCTATAAAGCTTAGAGAAATCTATTTTCTCCACATTATTTATTACAGTTTGGGCAATTTCCAATATTTAGTTGGTGCCGCCCTCATCTTCCAATATTTAAAACACCGCAAAGAAAAACGCAGCACTCTTTTTTTGGTCCTAGCCGTGCTGTGGCTATTCTTGTGTAGTACCAATAATCTAGAAGGCATTGTGCTATTATCCTTGCCTCTATTGCTCTCTCTAGGATTTTTGGTAATAACCGAACAAAAAAAGGTGCAACTGGCCGGGTTTATTCATACCCCGCTTTTCTTCCTTTGTCTGCTGGTATTGGCCGCCGGATCTGGCTATTTCTTCGGCCGTTTGCTCACAAAGGACGTGGCCTGTGGTTACGCCGGTGCTTATTCCGGTTTTAGCGATGCGGAATATTGGCCAGACGCTTTTGCCGGTGCTCCTTTCCAATTTGTCTACCTCTTCTGTGAGCGAAATATCGGTTCGGTTCAGTTCCAAACCCTAGACGGTATTATCTTTATCTTGCAAATTGCCTTTAGCGTGGCCTTGCTTATTGTTCCGATTGTTGCCACTTTTTACTGTAAACAATACAAAACAACCGCCGAGCGTTTTGTCCTTGTTTCTCACTGGGCTACCACCTTCTTTATCCTCTTCGCCTATGTGTTCGGAAGGCTAGACAGTGCCAACTGGCGTCTCTCTCCTTTGATTATGACCAGCCTGCTGGTTTCCATTATTTTCGTACGCCACTTATGGGCACAAAAAGGCGTTGCCAAACGCTTTGCGGTGTTGCTTTTGACCGGCTGTTTTGTGTTTGCCGGCGTCAATAGCACCCGCGTATTGTCCATGAACCCCCACGAACAACAATACGAAAACTTACAAGGACTTGCCTCGTATTTAGAGAAGTCTGATATCGAATACGCTTATGCCACTTTCTGGAACTCCCTGCCCATCACCTTTATGACCAACGGAAAAGTCCAGGTGGCCAACATTGAAATCCGCGACAACGGCGTGATTCACGCCCACGAATACCAATCCTTTGCTTCTTGGTATTCCGGTCACGAAGGACATGTTTGCGCTTTGCTGTTAACCCAATCGGAATACGCTACGTTGAGTGCGTATGAACAAGCCAACATCGAAAGCGTCGAGCCATGGAATCAATTCTTAATTTGTCGATTACGATGGGATATCTTCCCACGGTAAACCGAGGAACGGGATATGACAAAAGGGTATGATCAACTGAAAAAATGGGGTCCTATCTGTGGCGCCCTCTTTGCCATTGGTACCTTTGTGTATTACATTGCGGTGCTCATGCGCTATTCCTATACTTCCGATTACGCAGATACCCTCTACTGGACAAACGCCATGTTCGAATCGGGGAGACTGTTTGATCCTACCTTCGAATATGCCGCGCTATTTGTCTTTGGCGGACAATGGTTTTATGCTCCCTTTTATCTGCTCTTTGGATTTTCGCTAACCACCCAAGTACTAGGGCAAATCTTTTTCCTGCTTTGTTTTTCTGCAGCGCTATTGTTCTTTGCCCGCTCCCTAAACTTTTCGTGGAGCTGGTCGTTTACCACCGTCCTCTGCGTGTTAGGCGTTTTAACCACCAACGAAAAACTTAGAGAAGTGTATTTTGCCCACATTCTCTATTACGGGCTGGGCACGCTCTTCTTTCTCATCGGCTTTACTCTTTGTATGCAAGCGGAAAAATACTATCCCCAGAAAAGAGCCACCGTATTTTTAGTCCTTTGTGGAATTTGGATGTTCCTTGTAAATTTAAACAAGGTTCCCAGTTTATCAACCTGTACCCTTCCATTTCTATTTGGACTGTTACTCGAACTGATCTTAGATGTAAGAACGACGAAACTAAAAACAAAATCGTTCTCGTTTCTCTCCTTTAGTTTCTTTGCCGGTATGGCCGTCCTCGGCGTTTTACTTGGTTCTCTATTAACCAAAAGGGTCAACGCTCCGTACCAAGTAGCATTTTCATCCCTTGTGCCGGCCGCCGATTGGAACGAGTCCCTTGTGAACCTCCTGCCTCAATACCTAACCCTCTTTACCGGCGGAATTTATTCTAGCGTATCCTTTACCTCCGCAAGAGGAATCGATATTTTGCTGCGCTTATCCTTTGCTTTGGCACTTCTCGTTTTACCGGTACTTGCTCTCTTTACGTATAACAAGTTCAAAACACGAGGCGAACGCGTAGTGGTTTTGTTCCACTTCTTACTTACCGGTATGATTCTCTTTGCCTTCCTCTTTGGTGGATTGCATAACGCCAACTGGCGTCTAAGTCCCACCGTAGTATCCGGCACGCTTGTCTCTCTTGTTTACATTCGCCATTTATTCCAGGGAAAAGGACAAGCCAAACGCATTGGTATTATTTTGTTAACGCTGGCGTTACTATTTTGCATGCTCTTCACCTTAGAGCTTTTCTTAAAGCCTGCGAAAAACCCCTATCAAAATAACGAATACGCCTTAGCAAAAGAAGTGCTCACCCGCGGATATACTTACGGCTACGCTACCTTCTGGAACGCTGGCGCCGTTACGGTGCTAACCGATAACAAAGTAAAAATTCGCAACGTGTCCCAAGAAAGCGACGGAACCCTTATTCCTTACGAATACCAAAGCTCCTTAAAATGGTTTTCCGGACAAGGGGAATCCGAAAAATATGTTTTAATTCTGACAGGAGAAGAATATTCCCATTTGCCTTCCACCTATGCCAGCAAGTTCTCAAATGTCGTTACTTGGCAATCCTTCTATTTCTGTGAATTAAAAGCCGATCTCTTTGGAAACTAGGAAGTGTCTTTATGCCCGAACTTAACGTGGTTTTGGTGGAACCAGAAATTCCCCAAAACACTGGAAATATCAGCCGAACCTGCGCCGCCACCGGTGCCCGTCTCCATTTAATCAAGCCCATGGGCTTCGAATTGGACGATAAAAAAATGAAGCGTGCAGGGCTCGACTATTGGCCGCTACTGGATGTGACCGTCTATGAGAATCTGGACGAATTCTTAGCAAAAAATCACGGCCCGTTTTACTGCTTTTCCACAAAAGCAGCCCATGTCCACACCGAGGTTTCCTATCCCGACGGTGCCTATTTGCTATTTGGGAAAGAAACCGCCGGTCTACCAGAATCCCTTATTTTAGAACATCTCGACACCGCAGTCAGAATCCCGATGCTCGATGACGATGCTGCGCGGTCGTTAAACCTCTCTAACTCCGTTGCTATTGGCGTCTATGAGGTGTTGCGTCAGTGGAACTATCCTTCCCTGCGCTTAGGCGGCAAATTTTCTTAAAACACAATTTGGGGGTCTTACCATGAAAAAACTTGGAAAACTGTTTCTAATCACCGCACTACTATGCACGTTGCTGCTTAGCTTTAGCTTGTGCTATTTAGCGGCAGCCGACACAGACGACACCACATCCGAATCCCAAGAAATCACCGTTTCTCTCTCTGAGGAAGACGCAAAAGCCATTGCTGGCGTTTTAGGCGGAGGATTGTTGCTTATCGCCGGAATTTTTGTCGGTGGCCTTGTTATCTTCATCGTCATTATTGTGGTGATTGTAAAATTGCTGAAAAAAGGCGGAAACAAGAATAAGAACATGGGTCCGTTCACCACCCCGGAAGTGCAAGTAAAGATTGCCACCCAGGAAGAACGAAAAGCTGAAAAAGCTCCGATTGATCCAGTAAATAACGTAACAGAAAACAAGGGTATTCCTGCTAATATTCCGCAATCGGCCGCCGCCTACGCCGATCAGCGCAAAGATAGTCCCGAAGATCATATGATTCCGGATATGGGTACAATGCCAACCGAACCAGAGTCGCAAATCCCAGATTTAGGAACTTCTTCCCCGGCTCCAGAGGCAACTGCCATTCCTTCCATGGAAACTCCTGCTCCTGCTCCCGCACCAGCACCGGTCACACCGGCTCCAGCCGCCCCCCAAGGCGCTCCCGGTGTCTGCCCACAATGTGGCGCTCCTCTTACCGTTCGCACCGCAACAAATGGTCCTCTTGCCGGAAAACAACTGGCGGTTTGCACCACCTATCCGACCTGTAAGTACATGACCGAAGTAAAATAAAATTCTTTTATACATAATTGTCTATACTACAAAACTTTGTGGTGTGGACAATTTATTTCCTATCCCCTCTTAAGACACGATATGATTAATAAGGAGAGAATATCATGAAAAAACTCTTGATTGCTGTCTTAGCGATTGCTTTATGTCTGGCCTTATTTGGTTGCGACATCACCATCACTCGTAAATCCTCCAACAAAGCGGAAGAACCAAGCACGATAAACGAAAATCCCGAGACAACAACAACTACTACCGCCCCGGCGCCCAGCGATTCCCTGCCGATCATCCAGCTGGATAAACCGCTCAATGAAGATCTTCCTTTAGGCTTGGAAAACAATTATGTTACAGTCAACGGACAGGAAATTGTCATTCGCGTGCAAACATCAGGCAGTTCCGATCAACAAGCCAATGGCCCTTATTACATTTTTTATAACGTATATGTAGGCAACGACAATCTTGGCTTCCAATGCGTCCGTGATGCCATTTATCATTTGGAAGGCTACGGCATCGAAATGTTAAAAACCTTTACCGAAGACGATATCGGCGTCAATTACGAATTCTTCGAATGGGATTTTACTTCTTCGACTCATAAAGGCGGAGATAAAGAATATGTGGCGATTTCTCTTCCTGCCGGTTTTGAAGACAAACCCCAGGCCAGTATGATAATCACAACTGACGACGGGAAGTTATTGGGAGAATATATTGCGGATGTTATTCATGATACGAAACTATCCGGACCGGACGTGGAAAAATATAAAAACCATAGCGGCGATTTCGTTTTCCATTCCATCAAAGACGGCAACATTACCTATTTAACACCCACTTCCGCCAGCAGCAAAAAAGACGCCAACGGAAACAATGTATTCACCACATCCCTTAAAGAAATCGAACTCGAGGAACATTCCGTTACGATGAACAACAATAAAGCAACCGATACAAAAACAGGCAATGTTTATAAAATCACCAACGCCTCCGGAAAAACTTATAACTTTGGCGAATTTCGGCATTTATAATCCGGAAGAATATGATGGAGAAGATGAAATCACATTAACAGCCCCCAACAAACCAGGATCTAAGTTTATCGGATGGACCGGTTCTAACGGACCCACTCCTGAAATGTTCGTAACTATTCCACAAGGTTCGACCGGTAATAAAGTCTATACGGCCCACTGGGAACAGCTGCCCTAACGATTGCAAACGTCGAACCCGTTTTTATAAACAACAATAAAGAGCCTATAGAGGCTACACGCCGATATAGACTCTTTTCTTATCCCAACAATTTCTGTCAAATCCCATCGGCGGGGTTTTTGCCGTGTTCACTTTTCCTAAAAACCTCGTTTCATTTGTAAATAAATACTTATCTTTTGCACAAAAAGGTAAAAGGTTGACTTGTACATATTTTTATGATAAAAATTGTACGTTGTAAAGAAAAATATATATTTTTATTATTCCCATTTCTTTCAAAAACTTAAATATTAGAGAGGGTTATTTATGAAAGCTTGGAAATTATTAATTGCTCCACTTGCCTTGCTGTTAGTCGTCTGTTTGCAGATAAACGCATTGGCTGGACCGCAGCCGGTTACAGCTGGGTTTGGATCCGGACAAAATCCCCACGTTACCGTCAACGAAGATGTAGACGTGGCTGGTGCAACCAACGCTGTTTATGTGCAAGCGTATGCGCCCGCGGAAGTGCAAGACAAGTCGGCTTCCGCAAAAATCAATGGTAATGTTACTATAGTAAATACGAATCCCATATCCGGCGTGTACGCAGAGGGACGCAACGGAGACGCAACGGTAGAAGTAACCGGAAACGTAAATGCCAAATCAAACGACACAACAATAGGCATCGAAACCTGGGGTCACGCTTATGACGATGTCGGGAAAGCCATTGTTAAAGTTAAAGGAAATGTTGTGGCGGAAAGCATGGGCTATGCAACCGGAATCGATTCCTATTACGGAACGGTTGATGTTAAGGGAAATGTTACCGCAAAGAACAAAAGTGCCGGCTACAGTTCCTGTGGTATATCCGCCTACTATGATGATAGCATCAAAGTTGGCGGAGATGTTACAGCCGAAAGTCCTTCTTATACCACAGGTGTCGATGCTTGGACAGACAGAATTACCACGATCAACGTAGCCGGTGGGGTTTTCGCCACCGGAAAAGATACCGCGGGCTTATATCTCGAAACAGTAGAAAACGTTGATAATCAAAACAGTGAATTGTATGTAACCGTTGGCAAAGGCGTTACAGCCACTTCCCCCTCCACAAATGAAGAAGACTATAATCAGAGTCCCAGTCGAGCCATCATGTTCTGCAACCAAGGAGACCTCTTGAAGGCCGATATCACCGGCGATGTTGTAGCCAAATCAAAACTCGGAAACGCCGTAGGTATTATAACGGCACATAACGGGGAGCTCGAAGGACCGTTTTCTACGGGCACAAGCCAAATCCTTGTCCATGGAAATGTCATCTCCGATGGTGCCGGTGTTGCACTTGATACTTTAGGAGAAAACACGAACGTTGATATCCTCGTTGAAGAAGAAATTAAAGCGGAAAAAATCGGTGTATTTGTTCGCGAAAGCGAATATGCCGAACCCAACGCAAACGGACAAACAAAACTTACCGTTTGGAAAATACAGAAAAACAAAGACGGAAATGTTGCAGAAACCATTTCCGGTGCTGCGAAAGACTTCGAAAAAGAAATTAACTACATTATAAAAGTCGACCAACCCAGTGCGGGTGGCACAATAAGCATCGTGGGCGATAACGGAGCCGCCCTTCGTACAGAGCATGGTTTTGCCGTAGCCAACGAAGGCGATAAACTTATTGTTAAACCAAATCTTGATGCTAATACTGTAATTGCTGCTGCTTATAACGGAACCCAAGCCCTTGCAAAAGATTCCGACGGCAACTATTTCCTAACCGTACCGAAAGGCGGCGGCGTAGATTTACACTTTGAATTCAAAAATATCCGCAACCAAGACGAGCCCAAAGTAAGCCCAGCAAAAAAAGCCGACTCGGAAATCGGGCTTGAAAAAGGTGTTAGCGTTAACGGACAAAAGCTCAAAATCATCCTCCAAGATCCCTATAAAGTCCTTCCGGAAGGCGTCCAATTAAAAGTTCGTTACATCGAACCCGGAACTGCAAGATATAATGAGCTTCTGGCACAACTGGATGATACGCACAAAGTGGAAAATCTTATGTTCTTTGAAATCGAACTGTACAATGCCAAAGGCGAAAAAATCAGTGGCGAAATTGCCGGAAAAGTACGGCTCTTAATGCAAATTCCTGACGGTTGGGATAAGAAAGATCTAGAAGCGGTCCTTGTTATGTCTCATGCAGACATTGAGTTTGAAGAATCCGTCGTCACCGTTGATGGTGTCGATTACCTCGCTTTTTGGACCAATCACTTCAGCCCCTATGGCATTATTGACACGATGTCGGATGCCGACGGAAAATCCCCGGCGACCGGTGATCAAAGCTTTAAACGAATCTCGTTGTTTAGTATCGTTTCTATCTTCTTAGCATTTTTTGCCTTTGTTGTGTTCAAAAGAAAAGAAGAAAATGATATAGCGTAAACACTGTCGTTTAAATAAAATAAAACCTTACATTGTTAAAAATGAGTTCGGTCTTGTGCCGAACTCATTCCTTTTTATAAAAACTTTTCCCTGTCCAATTATCGTAATATTTTTGTCTTTTTTTACCTTGACAATATTCTTAATATTTTTTACAATGATGCAGGTTCATCAAAAAACACTTGAACATTCTAATTACCTTGCGACCCGCAAGGCTTTTTTCATATCAAAGAGGAGGTGGCACCATGAAGAACGGATACAAAAGCAATGGCTTTACCGTGTTTTCCACCGATGAATTCCCCCTTTCTCCCAGTGCCTCTCTTTTTTCTCCCGAAAAAAACGCCCACGATTCTTTGTTTGTTTTTCCTGGTTTTTGCGATGTGCATGTGCACTTTCGTGAGCCGGGTTTTTTTTATAAGGAAAGTATTGAAACGGGATCCAAGGCAGCCTCCCACGGAGGTTATACCGCCGTGTGTACCATGCCAAACCTAAATCCCGTCCCCGACAGTTTGGAACATTTACAACCGCAGCTTGACCTCATTAAAAAGAATGCCATCATTAACGTCTATCCATATGGATCTATCACAAAAGACGAGCAAGGGGAAACCTTGTCCGATATGAAGGCTCTGTCTCCCTATGTGATTGCCTTTTCCGATGACGGGCGGGGCGTCCAATCTTCTTCTGTGATGCGCGATGCCATGGAACACGCCAAATACTTTAACAAAATGATTGTGGCTCATTGCGAAGACAACCGTCTGTTGCACGACGGCTACATCCACGACGGAGCCTACGCCAAATCCCATAACCACAAAGGAATATGCAGCGAAAGCGAATGGGGTCCTATTAAACGGGATATCGCTCTCGCCAAAGAAACTGGCTGCGCTTTTCACGTGTGCCACATTTCGTGCAAAGAAAGCGTGGATTTAATCCGTCAAGCCAAACAAGACGGGGTGGATATCTCTTGCGAAACCGCCCCGCACTATTTACTCTTAACCGAAGACGATTTGCAAGAAGACGGACGCTTTAAAATGAATCCGCCCATCCGTTCCAAAGCGGACAGAGAAGCGCTCCTAGAAGGTCTCTTAGATGGCACCATTGATATGATTGCCACCGATCACGCCCCCCATAGCGCTGAGGAAAAAAGCAAGGGCTTAAAAGACAGTGCTTTTGGAATTGTGGGACTGGAAACCGCCTTTCCACTCCTTTACACCAATCTTGTTAAACCTAGGTTTTTAAAACTGGAAAAACTCATTGATTTGCTAGCCTACGCACCCCGCAAACGGTTTCACATTCCGTTTGAAAACGAATACAGTTTGTGGGACCTAGAACGTTCGGTCACGATTGACCCAGATACCTTCTTGTCAAAAGGACGCTCCACGCCTTTTGCGGGACAGACGGTTTTCGGACAGTGTCTGGAAACCTATTGTGGAGACAAAATGGTTTATAAAAAATAGGAAATAGATCTTGGAGGGAACATCATGGCAAAACGTACAGATGTCAAAAAAGTATTAATCATCGGATCCGGCCCCATCGTTATCGGTCAAGCTGCCGAATTCGACTACGCAGGCACCCAAGCCTGCCTCGCCTTAAAAGAAGAAGGCTATCAAGTTATTTTATGCAACTCAAACCCCGCCACCATCATGACCGACACCACCATTGCGGATAAGGTGTACATGGAACCACTTACGCTCGAATACGTGGCGAAAATCATTCGGTATGAACGTCCCGATGCTATTGTTCCCGGTATCGGTGGACAAACCGGTTTAAATCTTGCTATGCAACTAGAGAAAAAAGGTGTTTTGAAAGAATGCGGCGTGCAACTGCTGGGCACCTCCGGCGAGAGTATCGCCCGGGCAGAAGACCGGGAACTCTTCAAAGAGATGTGCCAATCCATTAACGAGCCGGTTATTCCTTCGGAAATCACCTACAACTTAGACGAAGCCAAAAAAGCGGCCCAAGACATCGGCTATCCCGTGGTACTGCGCCCTGCCTTCACTTTAGGCGGTACCGGCGGCGGCTTTGCCAACAACGAAAAAGAACTCATGGAAATCGGCACCAACGCTTTTAAACTCTCTCCCGTGCACCAAGTGCTCATTGAAAAGAGTGTCAAAGGCTATAAAGAAATTGAATTCGAAGTCATGCGGGACTCTTACGACAACGCCATCACCATTTGCGGTATGGAAAACGTGGATCCCGTGGGTGTGCACACTGGTGACTCCATCGTGGTCGCCCCTATTCTCTCCCTAAACGACAAAGATTTAAAAATGCTCAACGACAGTGCCATCAAAATCATCCACGAGTTAAAAATCGAAGGTGGTTGTAACGTCCAATTTGCCTTAAACCCCACCTCCAGCGAATATTATTTAATTGAAGTCAACCCCCGTGTCTCCCGCTCTTCTGCGCTCGCCTCCAAAGCCAGTGGCTATCCCATCGCCCGGGTTACCGCAAAAATCGCCATGGGTATGGCCTTAGAAGAAATCCCGGTAGCTGGCGGTACCGCCGCTATCGAGCCCAGCCTTGATTATATCGTTGCCAAATTCCCACGCTTCCCCTTTGATAAGTTTGCAGCCGCCTCCAACACCTTAGGCACCCAAATGAAAGCCACCGGCGAGGTCATGGGTATCGGTAGCTCCTTAGAGGAATGCTTGTTAAAATCCGTCCGCTCCCTAGAAATCGGTGTGTGCCACTTCCATTTAGCGAAATTCGATTCCTATTCCACCGATCAACTGCTGCGCTATATCGAAGAATTTAAAGACGATAACGTGTACGCCATCTTCGAATTACTCAGAAGAGGCGAATCCATCGAAAAGATTCACGAGATCACCATGGTGACAACACTGTTCTTAGAATGCTACAAACGCATTGTAGATATGGAAAATCTCTTAAAAGAAAAGCCAGGTGACAGCAAAGCACTTTTAGGTGCGAAGAAAATGGGTTTCTCGGATAAGATGATTGCGTCGCTGTGGAACACCACCGAAATCGAAGTGTATGCCCAACGAAAGAAAGAAAATATTACCCCCATCTTCCGGATGGTGGATACCTTACATACCGGAAAATACATTGCCTATCTCTATTCTTCGTACACCGGCGAAAACGAGTCTCGCTTGACCGATAAGAAAAAGATTATCGTGCTGGGTGCCGGACCCATTCGTATCGGCCAAGGGGTGGAATTTGACTATTCCTCCGTCCACGCCGTACAAACCATCAAAAAAGCCGGCTACGAGGCCATCATTATTAACAACAACCCGGAAACCGTTTCCACCGACTATACCACCGGTGATAAGCTGTATTTCGAGCCCTTAACGGTGGAAGACGTGTTAGCCATTGTGGATTTTGAAAAGCCAGAAGGCGTTATCGCTTCACTCGGTGGACAAACCGCCATTAACCTGGCCCAACCTCTCATGGACCGTGGCGTCAAAATCATCGGTACTGATTGCGAAGCCATTGAGCGTGCCGAAAACCGGGATAGTTTTGAAAAAATCTTACAAGAATTAAATATTCCACAACCAAAAGGCCAAGCCATCACAAACGTGGAAGACGGCGTAAAAGTAGCGGCAGAAATCGGATATCCCGTTTTGGTTCGTCCGTCCTTCGTGTTAGGTGGCCGTGCCATGCAAATTGTCTCTAACGAACAACAACTGCGTCACTACTTAAAAACCGCCGTGGAAATCGATGCGGACAAACCGGTGCTGGTTGACCACTACATCCAAGGAAAAGAACTGGAAGTGGACGCCATTTGCGACGGCGTGGATGTGTTCATTCCTGGTATTATGGAACTGGTCGAGCGAACCGGTGTGCACTCTGGTGACTCCATCAGTGTGTATCCCACCTTCAGCGTCTCGGATGCGGTCAAAGGTACCATCTTGCAATATGCCAAAAAGTTAGGTCTCGGGATTGGCATCAAAGGTTTATACAACATCCAGTTTATTGTGGACAAGAAAGACAATGTCTACATTATTGAAGTCAACCCCCGTTCCTCCCGTACGGTACCATTCCTCTCCAAAGCCACCGGCTATTGCTTAGCGGATATTGCCACCGAAGTCATCTTAGGAAAATCCTTAAGAGAACAAGGAATTTTCGCTCTCTATCCCAAAGAGAAAGAGCGTTACTTTGTCAAATCTCCGGTGTTCTCCTTTAGTAAGATTAAGGGCCTCGACAACTACATGTCCCCCGAAATGAAATCCACCGGCGAAGCCATCGGTTATGACGATAAGTTAAACAGAGCGCTGTATAAATCTTTACAAGCGTCCGGTATGCATTTACAAAACTTCGGTACCGTCTTTGTGACCGTTGCCGATGCGGATAAAGAAGAAGCGTTAGAGCTTATTCGTCGATTCTATAACCTAGGCTTTAACATTGAAGCCACTCCTGGTACCGCCGCCTTCTTAAAAGAACACGGCATTCGTACCCATGTACTCAATAAAATTAGTGAAAACAGTGAAGATATTCCCAACGCCATCCGTCAAGGCCATATTGCTTACCTCATTAATACCAAAGACCCCAGCTCGGATTCCGAAGCTAGTGACGGCTGGAAGATTCGTCAGTTGTCGACTGAAAATAACGTCACTCTCTTTACTGCTTTGGATACCGTCAAAGCGCTACTTGATGTTTTAGAAGAAACCACCTTAACCATTTCCACCATTGATTCTTAAGGAGAAACTATGCAGGATATTGTTTGTACCGTCGTTGAAAATATGGCGATTGCCAAAGATACGTACCATATGTCGCTAATGGGATCGTTCACCGAATCCCTTCGGCCCGGTCAGTTTATCAATGTTTCCATTGATGGACAATATTTGCGTCGCCCCGTTTCCATTTTTAACGTCCGCCACAACGTCATTGAGATTATCTACAAAGTGGTGGGTGTCGGTACCGATATTCTTTCTAAAAAAACCCAAGGGGACACCTTGGATACCTTAGTCGGTCTTGGCAATGGCTACGATTTATCAAAAAGTGGCGACCATCCCCTCTTAATCGGAGGAGGCGTGGGTGTACCGCCTCTTTACTTGCTTGCCAAAGAACTGTTGAAAGAACACAAAACCGTGTCGGTGGTGTTAGGATTTAACAGTAAAGACGACGTGTTTTATGCGGAACGTTTTAAAGATTTAGGGTGTGCGGATGTGACCGTCACCACGGTAGACGGTTCGGTAGGTATCAAAGGATTTGTCACCGATGCGCTACCGGAAAACTATACCTACGTCTACACCTGCGGGCCAGAACCTATGTTAAAAGCAGTCTATAAAGCAATGAAAACCTCTGGACAATTTAGTTTTGAAGAGCGGATGGGATGCGGCTTTGGCGCCTGTATGGGCTGCAGCTGCAAAACCATCACCGGCTACAAACGAATTTGCAAAGAAGGCCCTGTGCTAACAAAGGAGGAAATCCTATGGGACGACTAAGTGTAACCTTGTGTGGAATCGAAATCGATAACCCCATTATTCCTGCTTCCGGCACCTTCGGGTTTGGGTATGAATTTGCCGAACTTTACGATATTAATTGTCTGGGGACCTTTTCGTTCAAAGGCACAACGAAAGATCCCCGTTTTGGAAACGAAACCCCACGCATTGCGGAAGCTCCCGCCGGCATGCTCAATGCCGTAGGACTGCAAAACCCTGGTGTGGACAAAGTCATTTCGGAAGAGCTGCCGAAATTAAAAGAAGTGTTTCATAAACCCGTTATGGCCAATGTCAGCGGATTTTCTATTGACGATTATGTGACCACTTGTGAGAAACTAGATAAAGAGCCACAAGTCGGGTGGTTAGAAATCAACATTAGTTGTCCAAACGTTCACGGAGGCGGCATGAGTTTTGGAACCGACCCAAACGCCGCCGCAGAAGTGATTCGAGCGGTCAAAAAGGTAACCACCAAACCGGTGATTGCGAAACTCTCCCCCAACGTGACCGATATTGTGTCCATTGCCAAGGCTTGCGAAGAAGCAGGGGCGGATGCCATTAGTTTGATCAACACCCTACTTGGGATGCGGATTAACTTAAAAACCCGAAAGCCCCTTTTAGCCAACACCACTGGTGGGCTATCCGGTCCGGCCGTGTTCCCGGTAGCAGTGCGTTGCGTGTGGCAAGTGTCCCACGCCGTATCCATTCCGGTTATCGGCATGGGCGGGGTGTCTTCTGCCGAAGACGTTTTGGAAATGCTAATGGCAGGGGCTACCGCCGTGGAAGTGGGAGCGGCGAATCTCGTTGACCCCTATGCCTGCCCGAAAATCATTGAAGCATTACCAGGTGCTATGGACAAACTAGGAATTCAAAATCTATCCGAGTTATAAGGAGAACAAAATGGGAAAAGATGTTATTATTGCCTGTGATTTTGCTACCAAAGAACAAACCTTATCCTTTTTAGATACCTTTACCGGCAAAAAACCGTTTGTAAAAATCGGGATGGAATTGTTCTATGCCGAAGGGCCCTCTATTGTTAAAGAAATAAAGAAGCGCGGTCATAAAATCTTTTTGGATTTGAAACTCCATGATATTCCGAACACAGTGAGAAAATCCATGCATGTGTTGTCTTCTTTGGATGTGGATATTTGCAATTTGCATGCCGCCGGCGGATCCCACATGATGAAAGCCGCCATCGAAGGATTAACCAGAGACGATGGGACGCGTCCTTTGCTCATTGCAGTAACACAACTAACCTCTACCGATCAAGAAACGTTAGAAAAGGATTTATGGATTGAAAAACCCATGGATGCGGTGGTGATGCATTACGCCAAAACCGCCAAAGAATCCGGTCTCGACGGAGTGGTCTGTTCTCCCTTAGAAGCGGAGAAAGTGCATAACACTTGCGGCAAAGACTTTTTAACCGTCACCCCCGGGGTACGGTTTGCGGATAGTAGCAAAGACGACCAAAAACGGGTGTTAACTCCCTCCCAGGCTAAAGAAATCGGATCCGACTATATCGTGGTGGGACGTCCCATTACCGCAGCGGTCGACCCAGTGGCAGCCTACGAGAGATGTGTAAAAGAGTTTTGTGATTAAAGGAGATTTATCAATGGATTTAAAGCGTTTAATTGCCGAAGATTTGTTAAAAATACAAGCGGTGTTTTTCCGCCCAGACGAACCCTTCACATGGGCCAGCGGCATTAAAAGTCCCGTCTATTGCGATAACCGGTTAACCTTAACATCGGTAAAAGTGCGCAATGACGTGGAAAACGGATTAGCCACTCTCATAAAAGAACATTATCCGGATGCGGAAGTGTTAATGGGAACGTCTACTGCCGGTATTGCCCACGCCGCCATTACCGCCCATTTATTGGATCTTCCCATGGGATATGTCCGTTCTGGATCCAAAGACCACGGCCGCCAAAACCAAATCGAAGGAAAACTAGAAAAAGGCCAAAAAGTTGTGGTCGTGGAAGATTTAATTTCCACCGGTGGCAGCTGCATTGAAGTGGTCAATGTGTTGCGCGAAGCCGGAGCGGACGTGTTAGGCATTGTGTCCATTTTCACCTACGGTATGCAAAAAGGACTCGATCGGCTAAAAGAAGCCCATGTTAAAAACGTATCCTTAACCGATTTTGATTGTATTGCCAACGTGGCATCCGAAACCGGTTATATCAGGCCGGAAGATGTTTCCCGTCTTTTAACGTTTCGAAACAATCCTTCCGATGAATCCTGGATTGGAGGTTAAAAATGAATCGTGTCATTGACATTGTAGACTTAAACCCCAAAGAAATTGAAGAATGTATCCAAACGGCCCTAGACATTATAAAAAACCCAGACAAATACGCTCATGTGTGCGAGGGCAAGAAACTGGCAACCTTGTTCTTTGAGCCATCCACCAGAACCCGTATGAGCTTTGAAGCGGCCATGTACGAACTGGGTGGACATGTGATTTCCATGACCGATGCCAATACGTCTTCCGCCGCCAAAGGAGAGAGCGTGGCCGATACCGCCAAAACGGTCAGTTGCTACGCCGACATTATTGCCATCCGTCACCCCAAAGAGGGTGCCGCCTATGTTACCGCCCAAAACGCCTCCATTCCGGTCATTAACGCCGGCGACGGGGGACATTGCCATCCCACCCAAACCACGGCGGATTTGCTTACCATCTACCGAGAAAAAGGCGGATTTGATAACCTAACCATTGGGCTTTGCGGGGACTTAAAGTTCGGACGCACCGTCCACTCGTTAATCAACGCCATGTCTCGCTACAAAAACATTAAGTTTGTTCTCATCTCTCCAGAAGAATTGAAACTGCCAAGCTACGTCAAAAAAGATGTGTTGCAGAAAAATAACATCCCCTATGAGCAAACCACCGATTTGGAAAGGGCTATGCCCAAACTGGATGTTTTATATATGACCAGGGTACAACGGGAACGGTTTTTCAACGAAGAAGATTATCTTCGTTTAAAAGATAGTTATATTTTAACCCCACAAAAGATGAAATATGCTAGAGACGATATGATTGTTATGCATCCCTTGCCACGAGTGAACGAAATTAGCGTGGAAGTGGATACGGATCCGCGTGCTTGTTATTTTAAACAAGTGTTAAACGGGAAATACATGCGCATGGCTCTCATTTTGAAGTTGTTAAAGGAGGCGGGTAGAATATGAACATCGATTCCATTCAAAACGGTATTGTAATCGACCACATCTCCGCCGGAAAAGGCATGCTCTTATACAAACTTTTAAAACTAGACGAAACCGATGTGTCTGTCGCCTTAATCAAAAATGTCACCAGTAAGAAACTGGAGAAAAAAGACATTATTAAAATCGACGCGGATATTCCGGTCGATTTAAATGTTATCGGCTACGTAGATCCAGAAGCCACCGTCAATATCATTAAAGACGGAAATCTGGTTGAGAAAAAAGTCATTGGCTTGCCGGAAAAGCTAACCGATGTCCTCATTTGCAAAAACCCTCGGTGTATTTCCCAAACCGAACAAGAAATCCATCACGTGTTTCGCTTAACAGATAAGGAAAACCGCGTCTATCGTTGCATCTATTGCGAAACCAAAGCCGAATAAAAACAAACAGGTTTACTCTGTGTAAACCTGTTTTTCGTTAGGTGGTTTTATGAAACTGACTTTTAAAAATACTATTCAATCCTATTTGCTAGTAATATTCTTTGGATTGCTCGCCGGAAGCCTTTGTGCGGTACTCGACCTATTTCCCAATGATTCTATTTGGACCTTTTCATCCTTTTCCGGATCTCTCGGATTTTGGGCGTTATCTGGCATGCTTATTCTTATGCAATCCGAAAACTGGAAATTGTCCGCTATCAACACGTTCCTCTATTTTGCGTTTATGAACACAGCTTTTTTCTTTGTCCACTTGCTGTTACCGTTTCAATTTCCAAGAGTATCAACCATTTCGGAAGCTTGTTTGCAGTCCCTCGCATGGACTATTCCCTCACTTGGTTGTGGACTATGTGCTATTCTCACTTGCCAAGCAAAGAAAGATAACTGGCTCGGAATTATCACCCTGTCATTGCCCTGTGGGTTAATGCTTTATGAGTTTATTTGTACTCTTTTCTCCGTCTTTATAAACCATCGGTATTTATTCCAGACCGTTGTGGATTTATGTGGAATAATCTTGCTATTTTGTCTATACAAAGGGAAAAAGAACCCTCTCTTTTTGTGCCTAACCATTGCCGGAGGTGCCGCTGCGCTCCTACTCTTACATTGTCTACTTTATCAAAATTTACTCTACTACTAGGCTCTCACCAAACATTGTTAAAAGGATTAATGAGTGCTATAATAGTAATCAAATTATTACAATCTGATGAAACTGGTGAAAAAAATGTTAAAAAATTTTAGATATGTTGATTTGTTCTGCGGAATAAAATGCATTTAATATACACAAAAAACGCCCGTAGAAAAATCTACAGGCGTTTCTTCATATTAGAATATTTAGTTCTTTCATTTGTTCCTCTGTCGGCTCTGATACATCCTCCAAAGGGAACG
>JAGCZP010000007.1 GCA_017959985.1 Clostridia bacterium
CTTCTTTTCCCTGAATCGCGCAAGAATTAATGGTTCCAACCTTACCACTACTCACAACACCAATACCATATTTCCCTGTACCAGTAATAGTGCTACCCTTTATAGTAGAAACCGTACCACCGGTTACATAAATACCGCTTAAGGTTGTAGAAGTGATTTCTTTGTTTGCGCTGATGGTTGTAATTTGTCCACTGGAAGAAACATGAATAGCATTTTCTTTTCCTTTAATAGTATTGGAATCAATCGTTCCCACTTTACCACTACTCATAACCGCAATACCATTGTTTACAGCGCCAATAATATTGTTCGATTTAATGGTGGTGGCGGAGGAGCCAGCACCGGTTACAATAATACCGGTTTTTCCGGAAGATTTAATCATCGAGTTGTTAGTAATATTGGTAACTTTTGATCCTGTGTTCACTTCAATAGCAGTGTCCGTACTGTTGACAGTATTAGAATCAATCGTTCCCACAACCGATTCACCTGTCATACGGATACCATATCCATTGGAACCCGTAATCTTATTTCCTTTTATATTGTTGACTGTTGATTGATACACATAAATTCCATTTTCCGCAGAAGAATTCACAGCACTGTTATTAAGAATACTACCAACCATGGAATTGGAGGTAATCCATATGGCTGTCAATTTAGACTGAATAGTATTCTCAGAAATAGAATTTACTTTTGCTCCCGTAGAAACGAGAATTCCGTAGCTCTTCGCTTTGGTCGCCGTGGTGGTAATCTCATTATTCTTTAACTGGCCAACCTGTGTTGCCTTTCCATTGAATTCTCCTGTAATGGATAAAGCGTTATTGCCTGTGGTAGAAATCTTATTTCCCGATACTTCGGAAACTTGTGTTCCCGAGCAAATGCTAAGAGGAACAATATCTCCCGAAGCGACCAAGGTATTTCCTTTGACTGTGGAAGCTGTAATATTCTCCAAAGTGGTACCTGTCGATCCAAGTACATAACTTCCACAAGTGGTCATATATAGTGGCGTATAGGCTACATTATTGATAGTATTGTTTTCCACCGAAACGGAACCACCACTCACTAAAATGCCATAGCCGTATTTGCCAGTAATGATATTGCCTTTCACTTCGCTATTATCAAAACCAAAACATCCAATCGCACGACCCGTCGTATTCATAGCGTTTTCAAAACGATTGTTTAAAATCTTAATACCACTACTATGGTGTCCTAAAAGGGTATGGTGATTACCCACAGCAGAAGGATAATCCTTAAAGACACAATTTTGAATCGTAATGTTTTGGCAAACCGTATTATCAGCATTATAAGAACTGTTCCAAGAAGGATTAAAATCATTGTTACAAATATCTAACTGCAATGCTTCTTTCCCTTCCGAAGCAACCGTACCTGTAAAACTGGTAAAAGAACAGTTTTTAACCACAACATTCTTACATCCACAAAGCTCTAATAAGTGGCTTTTACAAGAATCGAAAGAAATACCATCAAATGTCACATCGCTAGCATGACCAATATTGACGAGGTTTACTTCCTCGTCGCTTCCGTCAAGACCACTCAACGTGCCGTTTTTAATGGTAAAATTATAGGTTTGCGTGTATCCTGTCCCGTTATCTCTACTACCGTTAAAATCCACATTTTGAATAATATTCGCCATACCACCCGCACGGATTAAAGTGGACCCATTTAAATCGAATATGGTATTGGATCGAATACGAAGTGCATCCGGATAACCGCTAAGCCCTACATAATAAGTTCCTGGAGTTTCTATACGAACGGTAAGTAAATGCTCAAAATCAGCCATAGCAAACGCATTGGAAATGGTCATAAAGTTATCACTGGCCACTGTTCCCAGAGAAATGACAATCTCATCCGGCTCCAATGTCGCTTTAGCTGGTGTGGCTATTAAAAACAAAGATAGACACACCGTAATTCCCAGCAAAACTGTTAGAATTCTTCTTCCGTTCTTTTTCATAAAAAAGACACCACCTTCATTTTGGCAACTTTTAACAGTTTTATTATACTATATTATATTTTTTTGTCAATTAAACACAAAAGAAAACTAACAATATATATATAAATTGCTTTTCTTAGTTACCTATGGTAAAATCCTAACGTTACAAAAAAAGAAATGAGGTTTTACCATGTTTGTTTTTAACACTGAAGCTTGTGTATTCATCCTGTATTTCTTATTCATGATTGGTATCGGATTGTTTTTCTTCTTAAAAACCAAATCCGGTGGGGATAAGGAATACTTTTTAGGCGGCCGTCAAATGGGGCCTTGGGTCTCTGCCCTATCCGCCGGCGCTTCCGATATGAGCGCCTGGGTTTTAATGGGCCTTCCAGCTTCCATTTTCGCCTTTGGTATGGGAAAAACTTGGATTGCCATTGGCTTGGCAATCGGCTATGCCCTCTCTTGGATCTTCTTAGCACCAAGACTTCGCCGTTTTTCCATTAAAGCCAACGACTCCATCACCATTCCCCAATACCTAACCAACCGTTTCTTATCCAAAAACAAAGCCCTTCAAATCATTTGTGCTATTATCTTCTTATTAGCTTACACCGTCTACGCGGCTTCCAGTATTAAAGCCTGTGGCACACTCTTTAATCAAGTTATAGGAATTGATACCACCATCGCTATGTATATTGCCGCTTTGGTTATTATCTCCTACACCTTCCTTGGTGGCTTTAGCGCCGTGTGCTGGACTGACTTTTTCCAAGGTCTTTTAATGCTCGCCGCCTTACTCATCGCTCCGATTGTCGTGTTACTCATGGTACAAACCGGATCTCTCGCATCCAAACCACTCCCTGAAGGGTTCATGAGCTTTACCTCTAACTGGAAAGATATCCTTTCTGGTATGGGTTGGGGACTTGGTTACTTTGGTATGCCTCACATCATCATTCGCTTTATGTCCATTCGTTCTGAAAAAGACTTAAAGAAATCCCGTGTAATTGGTATTACCTGGACCACCATCATCATCTTCATGGCCGCCGTTGCAGCCACCGCCGGCAAATTATTCCTTGGCGATTTAGAAGACACTTCCACCGTCTTTATCCAAATGACCAGAACCGTCTTCCCTACCATTATTTCCGGTGTGTTGCTCTCCGCTATCTTGGCCGCCTCTATGTCCACCGCCGACTCCCAATTACTTGCTGCTTCTTCTGCCTTTGCCAGTGACGTGTACAAACCCGTTTTACGCAAAGGACAAGCCACCGACAAAGAAATGCTTTGGGTTGGCCGTTTGGTGGTTATGGTCATTGCCATTTTCGCCTTGCTCATTGCCGCCAATCCCAATTCCGGAACCATCATGGGCCTTGTAGAAAACGCTTGGGGCCTCTTTGGTGCGGCCTTTGGCGCCACCATTATGTTAAGCCTTTTCTGGAAACGCTTCAATCTCGCCGGTGCTATCGCCGGTATCGTTTCCGGTACCATCGTGGATATTCTTTGGTTAATTCTCTTTAACTATTCTTTCGGAGATGACAAAGTCGGCTTAATTACCAACACACCTTTCAATGGTGTCTACGAAATTATTCCTGGAGCACTCTTTAGTCTCCTCGTTGCCATCGCCGTCACCTATGCCACCAATGCACCGTCCAAAGAAGTGGAAGATTTGTTCGATTCTGCCGTTGTTTCCACTGAAGAATAAAGAATAAAACTTAGGGGGATTTGCTAAGTGATATGTACCCAGAATCCTGGACACATATTTATGAACTAGGCTGAACGCATGGATGCTATCCTGTATTGCACAGGTGGCATCCATTTTGTTTTCGCCTGAATTCTTTTGTTATTGTAGTAATCTATATACTCTTCAACGGCTTTTGAGAATTCTTCGAATGAAGAGTATTCTTTCTCGTAGC
>JAGCZP010000008.1 GCA_017959985.1 Clostridia bacterium
GAATGATGAGGATGTTAGTGATTATATTCGTACACCGGAAGTTTCCATGGCGGCATCGAATGTATCGGCGATTCCGGAAGTGCGTCAATTCTTATTCCATACCCAACAAGCCATTGCAGAAGAAAACAATGTGATTATGGACGGTAGAGATATTGGAACGGTTGTGCTTCCCAATGCCCAAGTGAAAATCTTCTTGACCGCTTCGGCAGAAGATAGAGCCAAACGTCGTTTTGATGAATTGATTGAAAAGGGTATGGACGTGAAATACGAAGATATCTTGGAAGATATGAAAAAACGGGATTTTAATGATTCCAATCGGGATGTGGCTCCGTTAAAACCAGCCGATGATGCGGTTTTGATTGACACATCGGGAAATACGCTCGAGGAATCGGTAGAACTTTTGACCAATACGGTAAAGGAGAAACTTCAATGACCCTAGGTAGAGTCGGAACTCTTGGACATATTTGTCGTTTCTTGGCACGGATTATCTGCAAAATTTTCTTTCCTTATGAAGTCCGTGGTCTTGAAAACGTTCCCAAAAATCAAAATTTCATATTGTGTGCCAACCATATTTCGGCCATTGATCCGGTCTTTTTAAGTGTCTCGCAACCACATTTTGTGTATTACATGGGAAAAGAAGAACTGTTTCGAAAAAAGTGGACAAGATGGTTACTTGGCACGCAATTTGGAGCTTTTCCCGTTGAGCGGGGAAAAGGGGATACCCATGCGCTGGATTTAGCTTGTGATATTATTAACTCCGGAAAAGTGATGGGCCTTTTTCCAGAAGGAACCCGTTCGCGAACAGGAAATTTGCTTCGCTTTAAGTCGGGAACGGCGGTGATTGCTGCCCGTACCCAAGCGTCCATTTTGCCTGCTTGTATTGTCACAAAGGATCAACGGGTTCGTACTTTCCGGAAAATCATTTTGTCCTATGGGCAACTAATGACGCAAGAAGAATTAGAATTGCAGGGTGAAAAGCCCAATATTCGTGTGGCAACTAGAAAACTGACGGCGGCGGTGGAAACGCTAATGGAGGGTTGCGTATGAAAGTAACCTTAGCCAAAACAGCAGGTTTTTGCTTTGGCGTCAGTAAGGCTATGGATGTGGTGGAAGACTTACTATCTCAAGGAAAAAAAGTCTGTACATTAGGTCCGATTATTCACAATCCACAAGTGGTTTCTCGGTTGGAAAAACGGGGCGTTGTAGTAGCCAATACCTTAGAAGAAGTGCCCGCTGATGCGGTGTTAGTGATTCGTTCCCATGGTGTTCCAAAGGCCATTTTGGAAAAAGCTAAGCAAATGGATTTAAAAGTGTGCGATGCGACCTGTCCCTTTGTGGCTAAGATTCATACCATTGTGGAAGAAGAATCCCAAAAAGGTGCCATTGTGCTGATTGCAGGGGACGAAGACCACCCAGAAGTACAAGGAATTCGCGGATACTGTGTCGGTGAATCGTTCGTTTTTAATGACAAAGAAAAACTACAATCCATCTTAGAGTCCATTGTGGATGTTCAGGAAAAGGAAATCGTAATGGTTTCACAAACAACTTTCCAGATGAAAGTATGGATAGACTGCGAAAAATTTGTAAAAAAATACTATACAAATGTGCGTATTTTTGATACAATATGTAATGCGACTGCAAAAAGGCAAGAAGAAGCCGTTAGCTTGTCGCAATCCCATGATATCATGGTGATTGTCGGAGGACGACAAAGTTCCAACACAGGAAAATTACGGGATGTTTGCTTACCGCATTGTCCAACCTATTTGGTGGAGACGGCGGAAGAATTGGATTCATCGTGGTTTTCTAATGTGAAAACAGCAGGTTTGACTGCCGGAGCCTCGACGCCATCCGATATTATTAAGGAGGTACTATTAACCATGTCTGACAATGTCAACACCACAGCTTTGGAGCAGGATGCTCCTGTCAAAGATTCTGAAGAGATGAGCTTTGAAGAGCTCTTAGAGGATTCTTTGAGCAAAATGAATTCTGATGAAAGAGTGCACGGTACTGTTATGGCTGTGAACCCAAGCGAAGTGCAGGTGGAGGTCATTGGTCGCAAACAGACGGGTTATATTCCGGTAGACGAATTATCCGCAGAACCCAACGTGAATCCGTCCGATATCGTCAAAGTGGGCGATGAGCTGGAATTGCTCATCATGCGCACCAACGATCAAGAAGGCACCATCATGCTTTCGAAAAAACGTGTGGATTCCCTTAAAGGTTGGGATACCGTTGCAGCCGCTGCGGAATCGGGAGAAATCTTAGAAGGCACCATCACCCAAGTTATCAAAGGTGGCGTTTTAGCCGTTACCAATGGTGTTAGAGTGTTTATTCCTGCTTCGCAAGCATCAGCAACCAGAATGGAAGATCTTTCTCCATTAGTGGGAACCACCCAACGTTTCCGCATTTTGGAAGTGAACATGCATCGTCATCGTGCGGTGGGTTCCATCAAATCTTTGTACAAAGAAGAACGCAAAGAAAAGGCGGAAGCTCTTTGGAATTCCATTGAAGTCGGTCAAAAATTCACTGGTGTTGTGAAATCCATGACATCCTATGGTGTGTTTGTGGATTTAGGTGGCGCCGATGGAATGATTCATATTTCGGAACTTTCTTGGTCTCGAGTAAAACATCCTTCCGATGTGTTGTCCATTGGACAAGAAGTGGAAGTGTATGTCCGCGAATTAGACAAAGAGAAGAAAAAGATTTCTCTTGGCTATCGCAAAGAAGAAGACAATCCATGGGAAATCTTCAAAACCGATTACAAAGTGGGCGATGTCATTACCGTTAAGATTGCTAGCATGACCACCTTTGGTGCTTTTGCCAGAATCATGGATGGTATTGATGGACTCATTCATATTTCTCAAATTTCCAACCATCGCGTAGAGAAACCACAAGATGAGTTGAAAGTAGGACAAGAGGTTCAAGCAAAGATTACGGCAATTGATTTAGAGAACAAGCGCATTAGTTTATCAATTCGTGCTTTATTACCAAAAGAAGAGCCTGTTGTCGAAGAAGCTCCTGCAGAAGAAGCGAAAGCCGAAGAATCTCCCGTAGAAGAAACTTCTGTTGTCGAGGAGGTTCCTGCTGTCGAAGAAGCACCTGCTGAAGAAACTCCTGTTGTGGAAGAAACTCCTGCAGAAGAAGCACCAGCAGAAGAGAAGGCTGAAGAAGTCGAAGCTCCTGTGGAAGAAGCTGCAGAAGAGCCAAAAGACGAATAAGGTTATAACGAGAAAAAGCGTTGCCGTTGGCAGCGCTTTTTTAAGGAGTATTGCATGATTAAAACGGTTTTATTTGATTTGGATGGAACATTACTGGATACCTTAGACGATTTAACAGTGGCAGTTAATGTTGCATTGGAAGAAAAAGGATTTTCTCTTCGCACAAGGGCAGAGATACAGTCTTTTGTGGGGAACGGGTTTAAAAAGCTGTTAGAAAGAGCTGTACCTGCGAAAACGGAGGAATCGGTTATTTTGGAGTGCTTAAATCGGTTTTCTGAGTATTATACCAATCATTTGATGGTAAAAACTAAGCCATATGATGGTGTCATAAAGGCTTTAGAAGATTTAAAAAAGGAAGGCTACCAAATTGGAGTTGTCTCGAATAAACGGGATGATGCTGCCAAAACGGTTTGTGATTTCTATTTTGGCAATTGTCTGGATTGTGTGGTAGGCGAAAGCGATACGGTGAAACGAAAACCCTATCCGGATACGGTGCAATTTGCGTTAGAAACATTAAACACTAAGTTAGAAGACGCTATCTTACTAGGAGATTCCACGGTGGATTATGAAACATCGAAAAACGCTAAGATTCGTTTTTTGGCGGTCACGTGGGGATTTCGCACCAAAGAGGAGTTGCAAAATGCCGGAGTTACCGAGTTTATTGAATCAACAGATCAAATTGTCTCTGCTATAGTGCAAAAAGATAAGGGCTAAGAATTTAGCCCTTAATTTTTTTCCAATATTCTTGGAAGGATTGTTCGTTTTTGTTTTCTCCTGGAGTGTAGTATTTGGTTCCTTTTAAGATATCCGGTAAATACTGTTGTTTGGTCCAGTGGTTAGGATAATCGTGGGGGTAGAGGTAAAATTGGCCTTTGACTTCCGCATCTTCGCCGTCAAAGTGTTTGTTTTGTAGTTGACGGGGAATGGGTCCGACTTTTCCTTTTTGAATATCGGCCATCGCTTGGTTAATTCCGTTATAGACGGCGTTGGATTTGGGGGCGGATGCCACTAATACAACGGCATCGGCCAAAGGAATACGGGCTTCGGGGAGTCCCAGTTGCAAGGCCATATCCACACAAGATTTGACGATGGGGAGAATTTGGGGATAGGCAAGTCCTACATCTTCGGACGCACAAACCATTAAACGGCGGCATGCCGACGGTAAATCTCCGGCTTCCAGCAGTCTCGCTAAATAGTGTAAGGCGGCATCTGGATCCGAACCACGCATGGATTTTTGATAGGCAGAAATAATATCGTAATGTTCTTCGCCGTCTCGGTCATAGCGGAAAGTGTTGTTATCAATTAATTGGGAGGCAATGGCTTTATCAATTTGTAAATTGCCTTTTTTATCCATGGGTGCTGACAGGACACAGAGTTCTACAGCATTGAGTGCTTTTCGAACATCGCCGTTGGAAGACTGGGCGATGATGGAAATCACATCTTCGTCGAACGTAATGGAGAGTTTCTTTTCTTGTTCTAAAAAGGCAAATCCCTGTTTTACAGCAATGGCAATATCGTCACTACCAACAGATTTAAACTCAAAGACAGTGGAACGGCTCAAAATAGCGCTATACACGTAGAAATAAGGATTCTCAGTGGTAGAAGCAATCAAAGTAATATTTCCATTTTCAATATGCTCTAATAGGGTTTGTTGTTGTTTTTTATTAAAATATTGAATCTCATCGAGATAGAGCAATATGCCGTGCATTCCGGCGAGAGAATTGGTTTCTTCGACAATTTGTTTGATGTCGGCGGTAGAGGCGTTGGTTCCATTGAGTTTATGCAAACGCATATCGGTTTTGTCCGCAATAATGCGGGCGATGGTGGTTTTGCCAATTCCAGAAGGACCATAGAAAATCATATTGGGAATTTCGCCAGATTCGATGATAGAACGAAGAACTTTGCCTTCATCCAATAGATGATGTTGCCCAACCACTTCTTCTAAGCAGGTTGGTCGCATACGATCCGCAAGAGGTGTGTTCATAAAGCCCTCCTTTTATTTTGTAATCATTTTGATAAACTGCTGGATACTTTTGTCCCAGAAAAACCAGTCGTGCCCACCAGCCCACTCTTCATAGACATGAGGAATGTGTAAGAATTCCATTTGTTTTTTTAGCTCTAAATTGGAATCTCGTAAAGGATCCGATAAACCGCAGGTAAGATATAGGAAAGGAAGTTGCGTGTTTTCTTTGGATGCTTTTACAGTTAATTGTCGAATATCGTTTTCGGGGTTTAAACGATTGCCAAAAATCCCAAAGGTTTCTTCTTTAGATAAAGACCAGGTACCGTTTTCTAAAGCGTTGCGAATGTCCACAGCCCCGGAGAAACTGGCGACGGCACCATATTTTTCTGGATGACGTAATCCACATTTTAAAGCGCCGTAACCACCCATGGAAAAACCGGCAATAAAGGTATTAGAAGGGCTTTTGGAAATAGGAAATAGGTTTTGACAGATTTTTGGTAATTCTTCGGAGATATAGGTAAAGTATGGAAGACCGTAGGCCATATCGGTGTAGAAACTCCGCTGTACCTCTGGCATAATGACAATAAAATCGTGTTCGGCCGCATAGCGTTCAATTTGGGTGCGATGCAACCAGCAACTATTGTTGGCTTCTAACCCGTGTAAGAGATATAAGACGGGATACTCGCTTTTTTGTTCGTGAGGACAATCGGGAAGAAAGACGGTTAACCCCGTATCCATCTCCATTAATTTGGAATAAATTGAACCTTGAAAAATTGCCATTGCGGGTTCCTCCATACTCTTTTAAATCTGTGTTTTATTTTAGCATTTTTAGTGGTATAATTCAACTGAAAACAACCAGTTTAGGAGAATCAAAATGACGAAAAAAGAACGGGTTTTAGAGATTATAAAACGTTTAAAAATAGAGTATCCCAAAGCCGAGTGTTCTCTTCAATATGAAGATCCAGTTCAGCTTCTCATTTGTACACGGCTTTCTGCACAGTGTACCGATGCGCGTGTTAATGCCATTTCTCCGGCGTTATTTGAACGGTTTCCGACATTACAGGATTTTGCAAAGGCTACACCGGAGGAAGTAGAGCCATATATTTATTCATGTGGGTTTTATCATGGAAAAGCGAGAGATATTGTGGGAATGTGTCAAATGCTCCAAAACGAGTATAAAGGAATTGTCCCCGATACAATTGAAGAACTGGTAAAACTTCCAGGAGTGGGAAGAAAAACCGCAAATTTGATTGTGGGAGATATTTATCACAAGCCTTCTGTGGTTACCGATACCCATTGTATTCGTATTACCAATCGCTTGAAACTTGCTTCTTCCGAAAATCCTGCCGTATGTGAAAAACAATTGCGTACAGTTTTACCACCTGAAGAGAGTACGGATTTTTGTCACCGTATTGTTCAGTTTGGGAGAGACACTTGCGAATCGAGAAATCCCAAATGTGAGGGATGTATCTTACAAGATTTATGTTCCTTTAAAAAATAACCATAGAAAATGCTCACTGATTGGTTCAGTGAGCATTCTTTTCTTGTAAATACTGCAAAAGAGCGTCTTTTTCGTTGGGAACTTTTTCGGCTATAACAGCGTCTAAAGCCAGTTCCAAGGCGACCTTGATGTCTTTTCCGTTTTGAATACCGATTGTTTTACAATCTTCACCGGTTATCTGCAAATCCTTTTGTGTAAAGCATAATCCCTTGTCAGTAATTTCGCGTAAAATTTGCCGATAGGTTTGTTCGTATTGGTGGTTTTGTTCTTGTACACTTGCTGATTGCGCCGAGTGATCGGCCATTTGGACGAGGATTAAGTCGGAAACGGTGGAATAATCTAGCCGTTTTAAAAGTTTTAGCATTCCTTGTGTGGTAAGTCGAATCCGAACATCGTGTTCTCGAATTAAGGTGGTCGCTTTTTTGATGGTCTTGTTATCCGCATGAAACGCTTTAAGACGGGTGAAGGCTTTTTCGGCACTGGGGATGGGGTGGCCAAAGAAATGACCGACGTGTTTGGAATCAATTAAAAATTTCTCCGGCTTTCCAATATCGTGTAAAAGCATGGTCCAACATAAGTAGGCTTTGTCTGTTTGTCCTTCTTTTTTAAGTATTTGGTTCATACCGGCAATACTCTTCACAATATGAGTGTAGACGGTGTATTGGTGCCAGCGAGATTGCTGCTCAAAACCTAAACAAGGCTTGAGTTCTGGGACAATAAGGGTGAAAATGGACGGAAATTGGAGCATAATCGGTTCGATATATTCGCCCACAAGCATCCGGTTGAGTTCCTCATAGACACGTTCAACAGAAATGGCGCGTAATAAATTGCGGTTTCGTTCCATAGAACGGGCCGTTTCTTCTTCGATGGTATAGCCTAGAGTGGCAGCAAAACGAAGTCCCCGTAAGATTCGCAAAGCGTCTTCTTTAAAACGGGTGTCGGCGTTTCCTACACAGCGAATACATTTGTTTTGCATGTCGATTTTTCCACCGTAGGGATCCACAATGACACCTTTTTCATCACAAGCAAGGGCATTGATGGTGAAATCGCGACGTGCCAAGTCATCGGTTAAATTTTTGGAAAACAAGACGGAATCAGGATGCCGAGCATCCGAATAGGGGCCGTCAATACGAAACGTGGTGATTTCCAAAGGTTGTTTTTCAATGATGATGGTGATGGTTCCGTGTTTTAATCCGGTTTTAACACATTTATAATCGGAAAAAACTGAGAGCATTTCCTCCGGCTTGGCGGAGGTGGTAATGTCCCAGTCATTCGGAATCGTATTTAGGAGGTAGTCTCGTACACTTCCTCCCACGATATAGGATTCAAAGCCATTTTCCTTTAATAAATGGAGGGCGGTGTTTACATAACTTGGTATCTTCATGTTATCACCTTAATAAGAAATAGGTTAGGGCTGGAATAGTAATCACTGAGATGATGGTGGATAGAAAGACACCAGAGGCAGATAATTCAGCATCGCCACCGTATTCATGGCATAAAATGGTGGAATTGGTGGCACAAGGCATAGCGGTCATAATGGTGGTGACACCAATCATGAGAGGATCAATGGGGAAAAGGCTTAAAAAGGCCCAAAAA
>JAGCZP010000009.1 GCA_017959985.1 Clostridia bacterium
TTTCCGACACGGATTTGTAAAAACAAAGGACTGGACTTGGTGTCGATGGCGGAAATTACGGCAATGAAAATCATGGCAGGGAAGAGAAGGATGAATAAGATCAGCGCAAAAAGAATGTCTAAAATTCGTTTGCAAAATAAGAAACTACGACGAGGGGTTTTGATTCGCTCGATAGGCGAGTTAATGGAAATTACTTTCTGCATTTTCACTTCTCCTCCTTTCAAAAAATGGCGAAATCACGCGCATTTCTTTATTTCGAGTACAGTATATAATGCGTGTATAGGGAATACAAGTTTCAATTTTGTAACCTTTTTGTCATAACTTGTCATTTTTTCGGGAATTTGCGGGTTTTCCTTGACAAACGGGGGCGATTCTCCTATACTTTATGCAAATGAGAAAAGCGTTGAAGGGACTAACTTTCCAAACTTCTTTTTTGTTAGAGACGTTCTCCCCGGGCTGAAAGGAGAATAAAAGAAGGGAAAGCCGCCATCCCCGAGCTTCGTTGTGAAGAACAATGACGTGTTCCGCGTTAAGGAGTCGAGTGGCACTATTATTGCACTTTGGGTGGTACCGCGGAGCTGTCTTCGTCCCTATGGAGGGATGAAGACTATTTTTTTTGCTGAAAGGTGGAAATACTATATGGAATGGACAGGACTGAATGAATTGCGCGAGAAGTATCTTGCTTTTTTTGAATCCAAAGATCACTTACGGTTGCCGAGTTTTTCCTTAATCCCACAAGGAGACAAATCCCTTTTGTTAATTCCTGCGGGAATGGCACCGATGAAAAAATACTTTACAGGGGAAGTGACCCCACCCAAAAAACGGGTCACGACCTGTCAAAAATGTATTCGCACCCCGGATATTGAACGGGTGGGAAAAACCGCTCGTCATGGTACTTACTTTGAAATGTTGGGAAACTTTAGTTTCGGCGATTATTTCAAGAAAGATGCCACCGCCTGGGCTTGGGAATTTTGCACCAAAGTTTTAGAAATGCCGGAAGACAAGTTATACGTCAGCATTTACGAAGACGATGACGAGGCCTATGAGATTTGGACCAAACAAAATGGGGTGGATCCGTCCCATATGGTTCGTCTAGGCAAAGAAGATAACTTCTGGGAGCATGGAGAAGGCCCTTGTGGTCCTTGTTCCGAAATCTATTTTGATCGCGGCCCAGAGCATGGATGCGGCAGTCCTGATTGCCATGTGGGCTGTGACTGCGACCGTTTTGTAGAATTTTGGAATTTGGTTTTTACCCAATTTGATAGTGATGGAAAAGGAACGTATACGCCTTTGGCAAACCCCAATATTGATACGGGTATGGGTTTGGAGCGTTTGGCTTGCATTATGCAAGGGGTGGATAACCTTTTTGAAGTGGATACGGTTCGCAACATTATGAAACACATTAGCACCCTTACAGGTGTGGAATATGGTGCTAATCCGAAAACCGCTGTCTCCCTTCGTGTCATTACCGACCATATTCGTTCGACCACGTTTATGGTAGGAGACGGGGTCATGCCTTCTAACGAAGGTCGCGGGTATGTGCTTCGCCGTTTGCTTCGTCGTGCCGCCCGTCATGGCCGTTTGTTAGGGATGACGGAACCGTTCTTATACAAAGTTTGTGAGACGGTTATTTCGGAAAACCTCTCGGCCTATCCGGAATTGAAAGACAAGGAAGATTTCATCAAAAAACTAATTCGTAACGAAGAAGAATCGTTTGATAAGACCATTGATTCCGGTTTACAATTACTCAATGAACAATTAGCTACCCTAAAAGGCGATACCTTATCCGGCGAAGATGCGTTTAAACTCTATGACACCTATGGATTCCCGCTAGATTTAACGGTGGATATCTTAGAGGAAAAAGGGTTAAAAGTGGACGAAAAAGCGTTCCAGGAAAAAATGACCGAACAACGCCTTCGTGCTAGAAACGCTCGCAAAGATGCGGGTGCTGATGCCTGGAAAGGGGAGGCGGCGGTAGCCGAAAAACTGGACGCTACCAAATTTGTCGGTTATACAGATATCTCTTGTGAAGCAAAAGTCATCGCTCTTGTGAAAGACAATCAACTGGTGGATGCCATTACTTTGGGAGAAGATGCTGCTGTAGTCCTCGATGCATCCTCTTTCTATGGAGAAAGTGGCGGACAAGTGGGCGATGTGGGAGAAATCACTTGTGAAGGTGGCACCTTTGAGGTTGTCAACACTGTAAAAGTTGGTAGCGGCGTGTTGCTCCACAACGGATCTCTCACCCAAGGAGATTTACATGTCGGCGATGTGGTAACTGCTAATGTTTCGAAAGAAACCCGGTATGCCACTATGCGCAACCATACCGCTGCGCACTTATTGCAAGCTGCTTTGCGGAAAATCTTAGGAACTCACGTGGAACAAGCTGGACAATTGGTAGACGATAAGCGTATGCGTTTTGACTTTACCCATTTCTCCGCGTTAACGCCGGAAGAACTCAGCTTGGTGGAAAACCAAGTAAATGCGTGGGTCTTACAAGGCATTGAAACGGATATTCGGGAAATGCCTATTGACGAAGCTAGAAAACTGGGTGCTATGGCTTTATTCGGAGAGAAATATGGCGATATTGTTCGTGTGGTCAGCGTACCAGATGTTTCGGTGGAATTTTGTGGGGGTACCCATGTAAGTAATACCGCAAAACTGGGCCTTTTTCACATTTTATCCGAAACCTCTGTAGCCGCTGGGGTGCGTCGTATTGAGGCGGTAACTGGTACCAACGTGTTAGAAGCCCTACAAGATGAACACAAACGCTTAGTGGAAACTTCGCAAATCTTAAAAGCCAACGGACCAGAAGACGTGGTGCGTCGTTCTACTCAATTAATGGGAGAAATGAAAGCCTTAAAACAAGATTTGGAAGCAGCCGAAGGAAAACTTGCTTCTGCACAACTGGGCGATTTGTTTGAAAAGGCAGAACCAGTTGGCAATGTTCGCTTTATTGCGGCCGAATTTAAAGGAAGCACGGCGGATGCCATTCGTACCATGTGTGATCGCTGCAAAGATAGTTTAGAGCCAGATATGGTCGTTTTACTTGCTGGAACCAACGAAAAGGGCGTATCTTTTGGCTGTGTGGTTGGGAAAGATGCCCAAACTTCGGGTGTCAATGCTGGAAAAATCATCAAAGCAGCTGCTATGGCGGCTGGTGGAAATGGCGGCGGACGTCCGGATTCAGCGATGGGCGCTGGAAAAGATATTCATGCTGTGGAACAAGCATTTGAAGAAGCAAAAAAATCACTGTAAAAAGGAGGTGTGAACATGGCAGATTGTATTTTTTGTAAGATCGTAGCAGGTGAAATTCCTTCTACCAAAGTGTATGAAGATGAGGCCGTGGTGGCTTTTCGTGACGTGAATCCGCAAGCACCGGAACATATTTTGGTTATCCCCAAAGAACATGTGGCGTGTGGTGTGTGCGAAATCAATGCAAGCAACGCTGCTGTTATCGGTCATGTGTTTGAAGTTATCGCCAAGATTACAAAAGAATTGGGAATTCAAGATTTCCGTGTTGTGTCTAACAACGGGGAAGGCGCCGGGCAAACCGTACCGCACATTCATTTCCATGTGTTGGGTGGCCGCGACTTGAGCGTCACCATGGGGTAATATGAATTTTGTCATTCTCGATTTAGAATGGAATGGATCCTATTCCAAAAAGGTCCATCGGTATTTTAATGAGATTATCGAAATTGGCGCTGTGAAACTAGACGAAAGGTTACACTCTTTGGGAACGTTTCAGGCAATGATTAAACCGGTTGTCAGCAAAAAAATCACCAATTTAGTGACGGATTTAACAGGAATTGATAAGGACGAGCTAAAAGATGGGGTTAGTTTTCAGCGAGCCATCAAGATGTTTGGAAAACTATTTGATGAGAACACGGTATTGCTGACTTGGAGCACATCCGATTTGATGGTGTTACTGGAGAATATTACTTACTTTACCGGAGAAAAAACCATCGGGTTTGCCAAATACTATGCGGATGCACAAGCCTTTTGTCAAAAAAAGATCTCTAGCGAAAATTCTGGGCAGCAAATGGGCCTATCTTCGGCCTGCGAAGCCTTAGGAATTTCCGATGAGGACTTATCGTTACATCGTGCGAAAGACGATAGCATTTTAACGGCAAGAGTGTTTAAAAAGGTTTATGTTTACGAGGACTTTGAGCCGTATATTCACCCGATTGATGATCGTTTTTATGAGCGTTTGTATTACAAGCCAAAGATTATTACGAAAGTTTCTCATCCCCTTGTCAAACCGGAGTTTTTACAATTTCGATGTCCGGAATGTCATGAAAAATTGCATTTGAGAGGAAAGTGGCGATATTCCAGTCGAATGCTTAATGCAGAAATGCGTTGTTCTTGTGGAAAAAAATACACAGCAAAAGTACAAATTAAAGAGTTGTACGATTGTGTTTCGGTTCGAAAACGCCTTACAGAAGAGTTAGAACCGACAGCTTCGGAAAATGAAGAAAACAACGAATAAAAAACGAGCGCTGGACAACTTGGTCCGAGCGCTCGTTTTTTTTGTATTCTTTTAGTTTTTGCCAAAGATTAGTAATAAGGTCATTTCCAAAATGCCAAACCCCAAAATGTACAGGGAAACTTTGAAGCGAGGTTTCGCAATACGGAATTTAATTAGCATTAAAGGAATTAAGGCTAGTAAAACGATGAAATATACCCAAGAGAAGAGCACGGTATCAATGGAGTGAATCAAGTAAATGAGAGGTAAAATTAAAGAAATGTAACTAATGGGAAATCCTTCGTAATACCGAAATTTGGGACTGCCTTGGGCCAGCCGCGCTTCTTGGCACACACAGACATAAGCCAGACGAATCATAACCGCCACAGGGTAGAGAGCCAATAAGGTGGCTTGCCACCAAAGCAGGGGATTAGTCACAAAAGCTACAATGACGGGAACCAGCCCGTAACAAATCATATCGCCGAGAGCGTCAGTAATATACCCAAATCGTTTTTCGGCCATGTTTAATTCTTTTGTGGTAGCGATTTTCCCATCAAAGACGTCAATGGCACCGGCAATCATTAAGAATAACACCGAACCCAGTGGCGAGCCAGAGGTGGCAAACGCTACACTTAAGACTCCACAGAACATGCTAAGCACGGAGGGAATCATGGTGTAATTGTAAAATCCTAACATATAAAGACTCCTTAGCGTAAAGTGAAATTACTTTACAAAGACAATTTTCAATTGCAGTCGGTTTGAGCAGTGGTTGACAGTATAGCACACAATTATTATTTTGTAAAGCAAAGAGGCTGAAAGCATTGATTTCATCGCATTTTCTTGATTATTCTCTTAAAATATGCTACACTTTTTTTTAGAGGTGATGGTATGCAAATCCCACAAAGTACCCATTTGCTAGCCAAGGAGCAAAATGGTGTTCCTTTTTATGCGTTTCCTTCTATTGATTCTCTCTCTTGTGTTGCCCATGGGGTATCCACAAGACTCGGTGGCGTGAGTGAAGGAATTTTTGCTAGCATGAATTTAAGCTTTACTAGAGGTGATGACCCCGAAAAGGTGATGGAGAATTTCCGTCGCTTTTGTGGTGCCATTGGTGTTCCGGCGGAAAGAACGGTTATCTCTCGTCAAACCCATACCACCAATGTGCGTTGTGTAACCGAAGAAGATGCGGGTTGCGGGGTTGTGAAAGAGCGAACCTATGATGATGTGGATGGGCTTGTAACCAATGTTGCGAATCTACCGCTTTGTACTTTATATGCAGATTGTGTACCTTTATTCTTTGCAGACCCTGTCAAAAAAGTGGTGGCTACCTCCCATTCCGGTTGGCGGGGAACGGTTAACCAAATTGGAAAAGAAACGATAAAGGTTATGTGTGATACCTACGGATGTCGTGTGGAAGATATTCGTGCGGGAATTGGCCCTTCCATTGGGGTTTGCTGTTTTGAAGTGGATCAGCCGGTTTACGATGCTTTTTTGACGTTACCATTTTTTGATGAAGCTTGCGGAACCCCGGATGGAAACGGAAAATACCATATTGATTTGTGGGTAGTGAATCGTCGCATCTTGTTAAAAGCCGGAATACGGGAAGAAAACCTCAGTGTGACCGATGTTTGCACGCGTTGTCATCCGGAAACATTATGGTCGCATCGCTTCACCGGACCGGACCGAGGAAGTTTGGCGGGGATCATTATGCTAAAGGATTAATCGTATATTTTGGTGTTTTCAAAGGATTAAAAGTATGCTATAATACTATATAATGTGTAGAGGAGAGAGTGAGATGCGGAAATATAAGACCGATCACGGGTTTCTTCTTTGCTTTATTGTGAATCTTATTCTCAATTTTGAATGGTCCATTCCTGCTTGGATATTGCTTGTGATGCATTTTGTGCTACATTGGCCGCTTTGGTTGTTCTTTGTGGCACTTGGCGGATGGATTCTGTATATACTCATTGTGACATCGGTGATTTCCTGGGTGGCTTCTTGCGGAAACGACCCCAAACCGCATAAAGAGAATGCCAACCCCTATTCGAAAAAAGGAAATCCGTATAAGGAAGTCGAATAAGTAGGTTATGAAGCAGGGTTTCTGCTTATGATAAAGTATAAATCAGAAGGGAGTCTTCAAGAATGGGACTTATTAAAGCTGGTGTGGGTGCTGTTGGCGGAGTGTTAGCAGATCAATGGAAAGAATTCTTCTACTGTGTTGCTTTACGGGCCACCGTGTTGGTAACCAAAGGATCCAAACGTGTGGGTGGCCGTTCTTCTAACACAAAAGGAAACGACAATATTATCAGTAATGGTAGTGGTATTGCTGTTGCGGACGGACAAGCCATGATCATTGTGGAACAAGGAAAAGTTGTGGAATTCTGTGCAGAACCAGGGGAGTTCACTTATGATACCTCCACAGAGCCTTCTATCTTTGCTGGTAAACTGGGCGATAGTATTGGTCAAACCTTTAGAACCATCGGAAAACGTTTTGCTTACGGTGGCGATACCGGAAAAGATCAACGCGTCTATTATTTCAACACCAAAGAGATTTTGGATAACAAATTCGGAACTCAAAATCCCGTTCCCTTCCGTGTGGTGGATAAAAACATCGGTTTGGATGTGGATATTGCTGTTCGTTGCAACGGTAATTTCTCCTATACCGTGAAAAACCCACTTCTCTTCTATACCAATGTTTGTGGTAACGTGGAACAAGATTATGAACGTTCCAATATTGACGAACAATTACGAGCAGAGCTTTTAACCGCTTTGCAACCTGCTTTTGCAAAGATTTCTGAGATGGGTATTCGTTATAGTGCGGTTCCGGCCCATGCAATGGAAATCGCTGATGCTTTGAACGAAATTCTTTCTGCCAAATGGAAAGAACTTCGCGGTATCGAAATTGTCACCTTCAACGTCAACTCTATCACTGCCAGTGAAGAAGACGAAAAGATGATCAAAGAACTTCAAAAGAATGCCGTTCTTCGCGATCCTACCATGGGTGCTGCGACCATTGTTGGTGCCCAAGCGCAAGCTATGCAAGATGCTGCTAAGAACGAAAATGGCGCCATGATGGGCTTCATGGGTATGGGCTTTGCACAAAATGCCGGTGGTATGAATGCACAAAACTTATACGCTATGGGTGCCAATCAACAAGCCGCTGCTCCGGCAGCCCCGGCTGCCCCTGCTGCTCCAGCCGGTGGCTGGACCTGTGCTTGTGGTGCGGTCAATACCGGTAAATTCTGCACTAACTGCGGACAAGGCAAACCAGAAGCTGGTTGGACTTGTGAATGCGGTGCTGTGAACGAAGGTAAATTCTGCTCCAATTGCGGAAAACCAAAACCATAAGAGTCTTTTCTATGCTCGGTAAGAGTAATTCCCTTGCCGAGCGTTTCTATTTTTGAAAGGATGTGATTATCATTAGCGAGTTATTAGAGTATAAATGCCCTAGTTGTGGTGGGGCAATCGAATTTGATACCGCTTCGCAACAAATGAAATGTCCATATTGCCGCACAGAATTTGCGGTGGAATCGGTCAAACAATACGATGAAGCTTTAAAACAACAACAGGGTGAAAATATCCAATGGAATAGCCAAGCCGCTGAATTTATCAGTGCCGATGAAAGTGGCATGCGTTCTTATCGTTGTCAATCCTGCGGTGGGGAAGTCATCGGAGACGAAACCATGGCTGCCTCCTCTTGTCCGTATTGTGGAAACCCCATTGTGGTTATTGAACAATTTGCGGGAATGCTTAAACCCGATGTGGTGATTCCCTTTAAACTAGATAAAGAAGCTGCCAAAACGGCTTTGCGCAATCACTATAACGGTAAACGTCTTTTACCGAAATTCTTTAAGAGTGAAAACCATCTTGACGAGATTCGCGGCATTTATGTTCCCTTTGGGCTGTTTAATGCGGATGCCAATGCTAATATAGATTATCGCTGTACCAAAGTTCGTACGTGGAGCGATAGCCGGTATAACTACACAGAAACATCCTATTATTCCGCCCTTCGTGCCGGATCGTTGGCTTTTGATAACATTCCTGTGGATGGTTCGGAGAAAATGCCAGACGATTTAATGGAATCTATTGAACCCTATAATTATAAGGATGCGGTGGATTTCCAAACGGCCTATTTATCTGGTTTCTTAGCCGATAAATACGATGTCGGGGCGGAAGAATCCATTCCGAGAGCGAATAACCGGATTCGCACTAGTGCGGCGGAGGTGTTCCGTTCAACGGTAACGGGGTATACGACGGTCACCCCGACCACTACCAATGTTCAAACTACCAGTACCGAAGTGCATTATGCGTTACTTCCGGTATGGATTTTGAATACCTCTTGGAAAGACAAGAAATACATGTTTGCTATGAATGGGCAAACGGGAAAATTTGTTGGCGATTTACCATGCGATAAAGGCCTTTGGTGGCGTTGGTTTGGAATTTACAGTGGCATTGCTTCTGTTATCGCTTACCTTATCGTACACTTTTTCTTTAACTAAGGAGGGATCAACATGAAAAAACTATTTTCAATTGTCGTATCCCTACTTTTGGTTGTTTGCTTGGTGGTTCCTGCTTCGGCAGAGACCACGGGATATGTGTTTGATGATGCTAATGTGTTAGAGAGCGAGGATATTGCAGAACTCAATCAACGGCTTTCTCTTATTAGTTCTTCTTATAACTTTGAGACCTATTTTATTACGGGGAATGAGCAAGACGGGAAAGAAATCAAAGACCATTTAAATGCGGCGTGTGATACGTATAAGTTAGGAAAAGACGATACAACCAAAACTATTATTCTGTATCTCAGTATTTCCGATGACGATTATATGATTCGCACCATTAATCAGGAAGACAAGGTTTTTACAAATGCCGGATTGACCTATATAATTAATAAGATAGGGGAAGAGTTTTCGGCGAAAAACTATTACGCGGTGGCATGGAAATATGCCAATATGTGCGATGGCTTTTTGGATTATGCTCAAAGAGAGGGAACTCCGTACGAAGAGGATACTCTGCCAGAGTATTCGGCATTCTTTATGCCATGTGTCGGCAATCAGATTCCGCATAAGCGTATTCTTCCGTACTTTATTGATGAAGCCGATTTGGTGGGTAGCTATTCCGAATCGGAACTTAATCAAAAATTGGAAAAATTGTCCAAAGAGTATCAATGCGATATTGCGATTGTGACTGTGGATTCCCTTGGTTCTCGTACACCGGTCGAATACGCGGATGATTATTTTGATTACAATGGATTTGGGTACGATACCACCCAAGACGGTGTGGCACTCATTATTGGTATGGAGAATCGCGATTGGCACATAACCACGACCGGAGCTGCTATTCACACGTTTACCGATTATGGCATTACTTATATCGGCGATCAATTTGTCAGCTATTTGAGTGATGGACAATACGCCGATGGTTTTAATGAGTTTGCAGACCAATGTGCTAGTTTTCTTTCCTACGAAGACTCCACGGGTAAGGTTTATGATACCAATAATAAGGTGAAGACACCTGCCAGTTTAGAGGATATCTTAAAGGATATTGGCATAGCCCTTATTATTGGTTTGATTATCGGACTTGTCTTGGTGTCTCGTTTGAAAGCGCAATTAAAGAGCGTTCGTTTCCAACCGGATGCCAATAACTATTTGCGTCCAGGCAGTATGGTGCTGACCAATCAACAAGATTTGTTCTTATACACCAACGTAACCAAGACGGCCAGACAAAGCGAAAGCTCTGGAGGAGGTAGCAGTACCCACTCCAGTTCTTCCGGATCAAGCCACGGCGGTGGCGGCGGTCACTTCTAAAATTGATAAAGCCTAGACATGCATGGGTTTAGGCTTTTCTTTTTGCTTAATTTATGGTATACTTTTTGTTGTTAGGTGGTGAGAAGATGCAAGCGATAAAAGTGGAGAAAAACGATGCAGGACAACGGCTGGATCGTTTTTTGAGCAAAACCTATCCGAAACTTCCTAATTCTCTTATGTATAAGGGAATTCGCCAAAAGAATATCAAATTAAACGGAAAACGATGTGAGATTTCCACCCGTTTACAAGAGGGGGACGAAATCAAGCTCTTTTTACCGGATGAATATTTAGAACAGGCTCCTTCAACTTATGATTTTCTCTCCGCTTCAAAAACGTTAGATGTTTTGTACGAAGATGAAAACATCTTTGTGTTTAATAAGCCGGTGGGATTGCTTGTGCATCCAGATAAGAACGAATACGGCGATACACTGCTTACAAGAATGCAACGCTATCTCTATGAAAAAGGGGAATATAACCCAGAAGATGAGCAGTCATTTGTTCCAGCTCTTGTTAATCGTATTGATCGCAACACCTCAGGGATTGTGTTAGCCGCCAAAAATGCGGAAGCGTTACGGATTTTAAATGAGAAATTAAAAAAGCGTGAGATTGAAAAGTTTTATGTTTGTCTGGCTTTTGGAAAAATGCCGAAAGCTCATGACATATTAAAAGGATATCTTTTAAAAGATAGTGATAAAAACCAAGTAACTATTTCCAAGAAACCGGGAGATAATTTAAAAACCATTTTAACCGAATACACGGTTTTGGATTATAAAGAGAACTTATCTTTGTTAGAGATTCATCTACTAACTGGTAGAACCCATCAGATTCGCGCGCATTTAGCCTCTATTGGACATCCGTTACTGGGGGATGGGAAATATGGCAGAAATGAACAAAACAAAAAATACGGGGTTTTAAAGCAAGCTTTATGCTCGTATAAAATCCGGTTTGATTTCAAAGAAGATGCAGGTTCGTTGTCCTATTTACAGGGAAAAA
>JAGCZP010000010.1 GCA_017959985.1 Clostridia bacterium
GACCATAAGGAGAAGTTTGGGTTACTTGCCCGGGGAGTGTGGTCGGAGCCATTTGACCGCCGGTCATACCATAAATCGCATTATTTACGAAAATAATGGTAATGTTCTCACGGCGCGCGGCCGAGTGAACCGTTTCGGCCGTACCGATAGCGGCTAAGTCCCCGTCGCCTTGGTAAGTGAAAACAATTTTGCTAGGATCGGAGCGTTTGACACCGGTTGCCACAGCCGGAGCACGACCGTGAGCCGCTTGGACCATGTCGCAATTAAAATAGTTGTAGGAGAACACCGAGCATCCTACCGATGCCACACCAATGGTATCTCCGATAACCCCCAGTTCGTCTAAAGCTTCAGCCACCAAACGGTGAATAATACCGTGGGTGCAACCAGGGCAATAATGCAAGGGAGCATCCGTTAAAGCCTTTGGTTTTTCAAAAACGATGGCCATTATTCAGCACCTCCCACTTCAACAGCCTTATCAATGGCAGCCAACACATCGTTGGTTGTCGGAATCATACCGCCAACACGGTTGCAAAGTAGAACCGGTCTCTTGCACTTGGTGGCGAGTTGAACATCTTCAATCATTTGACCCATCGAGAGTTCTACCGAAACAAACGCTTTGGCAGTTTCGGCCGCTTTAGCAAACGGGGCTTTGGGGAATGGCCACAAAGTGATGGGGCGAATCATACCCACTTTAATACCCTTTGCACGGGCTTCGTCGATGGCATTTTTAGAAACACGGGATGCCACACCGAAAGCAGCAATCACGTATTCCGCATCTTCCATACGATATTCTTCGTATAAAGTTTCGTTTTGTTCCACAATTTCGTACTTTTTGTAGCGTTCGAAGTTGTATTTTTCCAGTTCGTCCGCCACTAAGAACAAGGAGTTAACAATGTTAGGTTTGCGAGCCCCCTTGGTGCCGGTTAAGGCCCAAGGTTTCTCCACCTTGGTCACTTCTCCCACATCTAAGCTGACCGGTTCCATCATTTGGCCCATGGTGCCATCGGCTAAGAGCATCGCGGTCATGCGATATTTATCGGCCAATTCAAACCCTTTGAAAGTTAAACTGTACATCTCTTGTACCGAGTTTGGCGCCAACACAATCATGTGGAAGTCTCCATGGCCCGCGCCGCGGGTGGCATGGAAATAATCGGCTTGGGAAGGTTGAATACTGCCAAGACCAGGGCCGCCACGTTGGACGTTGACAACCAAGGCCGGTAAATCACAACCGGCTAAATAGGACAAGCCTTCGCTCTTTAAACTAATTCCAGGGCTGGAGCTAGAGGTCATAACACGTTTGCCGGTAGAGGCAACGCCAATCACCATATTGATAGCAGCGATTTCACTCTCTGCTTGTAGAAAAACACCATCCACTTTGGGCATTTCTCTAGACATGTACGCCGCGACTTCTGTCTGAGGCGTGATGGGATAACCGAAGTAATGGCGACATCCTGCCGCAATAGCAGCTTTGGCCAAGGCTTCGTTTCCCTTTACGAGAACCTTTTCGGACATGCTTTTCCCTCCTTACTTTTCTACGGTAATCACACAGTCAGGACACATGGTTGCACAAAATGCACAACCGATGCATTCTTCCGGTTTGCTACATCCCGCAGGATGATATCCTTTTGCATTAATCACTTCTTCATCAAGCACCACAATGTGTTTAGGACAAGCGCCCACACACAATCCGCAGCCCTTGCAAAGATCACGATTAAACGTTACTTTTGCCATGAATAGGCCTCCTTCTTATACGCCATGCTCCCACGACTGTTGCACATAAATGGTCATGGGAAGCAGGTTTTCAATCTGATTGGTAAGTTCTCCGCATAAATGCTCTGAAACCGTGGTCATCCGAATGGGAAGCTGTAACCGCTTGGAAACATCTTCCGCATAAGGAATGGAATGGAGCACATCGGCGGCGGTAGTCTCATACCCTAAATTAGAATTATGAACAATTCCGGTAAAGGAAAGACCAGCCGCTTGCTCGATTTCTCGCACGATTTCCTCGGTGTCCTCCGCGTTTTGTGTCAAAGGACGGAACCGATTAATCACTAAGAGCATCTCGTAGTTTTGTTCTTTTAAAAGGGACGGTACGTAACGACCGAGCGCTAACGCTCCCCGGTCATCGCCTCCCACATCCAGCACACCGTATGCCTCTTTGTTATCCAAAATCGCATAGGTGTCCGGCGGTAACGCCGGCGTATCCACATTGCTGTTGGCAAAGGGAGAAGAAATTAGGCGAATGCCTTTCTTCTCTAACACCTTTGCCCCGTCTTTGGTGCGAAAATACGGATTGACAATGTCTAAGTCCGCAATCATCACCTGGTCATGGAAGTCCCGCAAGGCCAGTGCGTAATTGATGGCCGCATTGGTTTTCCCACTGCCATAGTGACCCGCAAAGACGGTAATACGTTTGGCGTCGTTTAAAAATGCCAAAGGGGTTTGCATTAGAGCACCACAACCCAATCAAAGGGATCGGCCACGGTACCACCTTGAATACCGGTAATGGTGTCATACAGTTTTTGGCTGACAGGTCCAATGTCCCCACCGTTGATGATCATCACATCGTCCTTGTAGCGAAGTTTTCCAACAGGAGAAATGACAGCGGCGGTTCCGGAACCGAAGCACTCTTCGAGTTTGCCGGTCTTTTGGGCTTCGATGAGTTCGTCCACCGAAACTTTACGCTCTTCCACATCCATACCCCAGCTCTTGCAAAGCTCGATAACCGAATTTCTGGTAATACCGGGGAGAATGCTTCCATTTAACATAGGGGTGACAATTTTGCCATCGATTTTGAAGAAGATGTTCATGGCACCCACTTCTTCGATGTATTTGCGTTCCACACCATCTAACCACAACACTTGAGAATAGCCATCGTCATGGGCTTTCACTTGAGCGATTAAGGAAGCGGCATAGTTACCACCGGTTTTGGCAAATCCCATACCGCCACGGACGGCACGGACATAATCGTCTTCAATCCAAATGCCGACTGGCTCTAAGCCACTGGCATAATAGGCTCCCGAAGGAGACAGAATGATAATAAACAAATAGGTTTTAGAAGGAGCCACTCCTAAGAAATCATCGGTAGCGATGATGAAAGGACGGATGTACAAAGAAGTACCAGGAGCGGTGGGAATCCAATCTTGGTCCACACGGACAATTTCCGAAACGGCTTGTACGAAATCCTCTTCGGGAAGTTGCGGGATAACCAAACGTTTGTTGGACTCGTTGGTACGACGAGCGTTCATGATAGGACGGAACAAACGTGCTTTTCCGTCAGCACCACGATAGGCTTTTAAGCCTTCAAACATTTCTTGACCATAGTGGAACACCATGGAAGCAGGGGACAAGGAAATATCTTGGTAAGGAACGATTCTGGGATCGTGCCAGCCTTGACCCTCTGTGTAGTTCATGATGAACATGTGGTCGGTAAAGATTTTACCAAACCCTAATTTGCTTTCGTCTGGTTTGGCCTTCGGATTTTTTGTTTTCTCAATACGAATGTCTAACATAACAACAAGTTCTCCTTCCGATTACACTTTTAAATGTAATTTTTCTATTGCGTTTTCGCGCATTTTATACTTAAGAATTTTTCCCGCATCGTTCATCGGGAATTTGTCCACAAAGTCCACATACCGCGGTACCTTGTGTCTCGCCATATGGGAGCGAACAAAGTCTTTGGTCTCTTCTTCGGTCATGGTCTGACCATCTTGTAAAATGATGACCGCCATAATCTCTTCTCCATATTTCTCATCCGGAACGCCAATGACTTGTACATCTTTGACTTTCGGATTGGTAAAGAGGAATTCCTCAATTTCCCGAGGATAGATGTTTTCACCACCACGGATAATCATATCTTTGAGGCGTCCCGTAACCCGGTAGTTTCCTTCTGGTGTGCGGCAGCAAAGATCGCCGCTATGGAGCCATCCATCCGCATCAATGGCCGCTTCGGTGGCTTTGGGCATTTTGTAATACCCTTTCATAATGTTGTAGCCTCGGGCTACAAACTCACCAATTTCGCCATCCGGTAAATCTTCACCCGTTTCGGGATTGATAATCTTGCATTCAATCTGCGGTAAGGCAGGACCAACCGTCTCCACCCGCACATCCAGCGTATCTTCTCCGCGACCCATGGTACAGCCAGGAGACGCTTCGGTTTGTCCAAACACGCTAGTAATTTCCGTCATATTCATTTTCTCCACTGCCTCCCGCATCAGCGACGGTGGGCAGTTACTACCGGCCATAATGCCGGTACGAATATAGGAAAAATCGGTTTTCGGAAAATCTTCATGCCGCAGCATGGCAATAAACATGGTGGGAACCCCGTTAAAGCAGGTAATGTGTTCTTGGTGAATACACGCCAGCGCCGGTTTGGGAGAGAAATACGGGAGTGGTAGCAAGGTAGCGGCGTGGGTCATAGAAGCGGTCATGGACAGTACCATGCCAAAGCAGTGGAACATGGGAACCTGTACCATCATTCGATCGGCCGTGGATAAATCCATGCGGTCCCCGATACATTTTCCGTTATTCACAATGTTGTAGTGGGTTAACATGACCCCTTTAGGGAATCCCGTGGTACCAGACGTGTATTGCATGTTCGCCACGTCATCTGGCGATACGGCCGAAGCCCGACGGAACACTTCTTCTTTCGGCACTTGATTCGCCAGTTCTAACGCGTCGTCCCAGCTTAAGCAACCTTTGTCTTTGTAGTCAATGGAAATGACATGTCGTAAGAAGGGTAACCGACGACAGTGTAATGGCTCGTTCGGGTCGGTGGTCTGTAATTCTGGACACAGTTCGCGAATAATTTGGGCGAACTGGGCATCCGCACAGCTTTCCATCATAACTAGGGTATGAGTATCCGATTGCCGCAGCAAATATTCCGCTTCGTGAATCTTATACGCCGTATTAACGGTAACCAGAACCGCGCCAATTTTGGTGGTGGCCCAGAAAGTGATAAACCATTGTGGAACGTTACTGGCCCAAATGGCGACTTTGTCACCTGGTTTAACGCCTAACGCGATAAGCGAGCGGGCAAAAGTATCCACGTCCTCTCGGAACTCTTCGTACGTTCTCGTATAATCAAGAGTCGTATACTTAAACGCTAATTGATCGGGGAATTCATCCACCACACGGTCGAGCACTTGGGAGAATGTCTTGTTAATTAAGATATCTTTTTTCCACAAATATTGACCGGTGTGACTCTTGTTATCGTATAACCGGTTTTCCCCTTTGTTGCTCTCATCGAAAGAACGCATGTAGTTTAAGTAATGCGGAAAAGCGATAGCTCCATCTCCGAAATCTTGTAACCAGTCGGGAGTACACTCGAAGGAATAATATCCATCATAGTTCACACTACGCAATGCTCGAATCATGGATTCCAGTGGCATGGTGCCTTCGCCTAAGAGGCAATAGTGGGAACCATTCTCGTCTTCGATGGAATCTTTTACGTGAACGTGTTTGATGTAAGCACCTAAATTGGTAATGGTGGTTTCCGCATCTTCTCCCTTTTCCACAAAGGGGTGATGGAAATCCCACAAGGCAGCCACTTCGTCACAAGCAAACGCATTTAAGACGGTCCGCAGTCTCTCGGTATCCGCATAAATCCCGGCGGTCTCAATGAGCAAGGCCACTTGGTTTTTTGCCGCCTCTTTGACGGTGGCTTCAATGAGTTTTAAAACGGTCTCATCGGCTTTATCCCCATCAAAGGACGCCCGCAACCGAATAAAGTCGGTATGCAGTACCGAAGCGATGTCAATCATTTCTTTGGTTTCGGCGATATTTCCCTTTAAAGCGGCAGGATCCGAAATGTCTCCCATCACGTCCAAACAGGGAATCGCAATATGTTGGCGGCGAAGATTCCGGGCGGTTTCGGCTAAGTTGGCTTTGGAAAACGGTTTGCCTCTTCCGCTAAATTCTTCACTGCCCAAGTTATGGATTTCGATGCCTTCGTATCCTAAGTCAGTGGCCATAGACGTTAAGTCCACCCAATCGAAGCCATACCATCCATTGGTTGAATAGCAAAGTTTCATTTGGAATTACTCCTCATAAACAATCTTGTTAAGGGCGTTTAGATACGCACGAATGCTTGCCCCCACGATATCGGTAGAAATACCAGCACCGGAATACAGTCTTCCGTCAGCGCGTAATTTAATGAGCGCTTCGCCTACCGAATCACGACCTTTGGTCACCGCTTGAATTTGGAAATCATCTAGTTCGTAATGGTGGCCTAAAATATTTTCGATAGTGGTTAAGGCAGCATCAATCGGTCCGTCGCCATAGCCCACACCCTTTAACTCTTCTCCATCTTTTTCCAAGATGACACAAGCGGTGGAAGTGATGAGATTCCCGTTGTTAATGACGAAACTTACCAGCCGATAGGTAGGCGGTACTTGCAGCGCGGCGTTGGCCACAATGGCTTCTAAGTCCCGTTTGCCCACCGTCTTTTTGCAGGCCACACGGCGGAAATCTTCGTACACATTGGCTTTATCTTCATCGGATAAGTCATAACCAAGTTTTTTCACCGCACGGTTAATGGTAGCAATCGGGGTGCTCATATCAAATTCAATAACACTGCCATTGTCTTCTGCAGGAGTTTCTTCCTCTCCCGCTTCTTCCACACCGCCGAAGCCTCCTAGGGTACGCACCACATTTTTAATCTTCAACGTGTTGACCTTGGTGGATACTTCTAAGGTATCTCCCTTGGCTTTCAAAATCTCCACAATGTCTTGAAGATTCGGAAGGCTGGTGTAGACAATGGTGGTTTTAATTTCGTTAATATCAAACGCACAGCAAGCAAGCACCGAAGCGGTGGCTAAATGCAAGGCATTGTTGCATTGCACCGACAAATGGACTTTCTTTAAAGCTGGCACATTTTTGTACAGTTTTTCTAGCACATCGCAAAATTCTCCGGGAAGCGCGTTGCCGGCCGTATCGCAAACGGTAATGGTTTTGGCACCAAATTGGATAGCGGTCTTCACGGCTTCTGCTAAAAATTCAGCATCGGCTCTGGTAGCATCTTCTGCCGCGAATTCCACATCGGGGCAAAGAGCCACGGCGTGTTTGATAAGGGCAGCGATGAGTTCCAACATCTTTGCTGGCTTTTTATGGCATAAGTATTCCATTTGTACAGAGGACACCGGTGCAGCAATCCGAAGGCGGGGTTTGGCAGAGCCTTTAATGGCATCCCACGCTTGATCAATTGCTTTCTCGGATAATCCGGTTGTACAGCAATGCACAGCATTTTTGATGGTGGACGAAATGGTGTGAAGAGCCACAGCGTCCGCTTTCTCTCCACTCACCAAAGCGGTTTCAATAATATCCACTTTGATGCTCTCCAACTGACGAACGGCTTCAATCTTTTGTTTGAAGCTCAGCGACCCTACTTCTCGTAAGGTGGCGTCAGCAATTCGGATGGTTTTCATATGGTTTCTCTCCTTACTTTGGTTGAGGGAAATAAAAAGCCCCCAACCGTAATGGTTGAGGGACGATATTTTCAATACCGCGGTACCACCCACATTACCGCCGAAGCGGTCTCTCTTTGAACATGGTGTTCTGCTTTTAACGGGGCCAACCGTCATTTCCTACACACTGTCGCTTCAGAAATGCTGCTCCGGATCGAGCATCATAAAACTTCCGTATCGGCTCGCAGCAACCGCCGACTCTCTGAAACATCCCGTCTCATGATTTTTCCATCTACGCATTTTCTCTCTAAAAAATTACAGATTAAAATAAATTATATAAAGAGCAATTTTTCGTGTCAAGTTTCAGATGTGCATAAATGTTTAAAAATCTATCTAAATGGACGAAATGTATACCTATTTTTCAACAATTTCCAACTTCCCAAAGAGATTTTCAAAGTTTTTGTGGAAAATTAGCTCTTTTTCCTCTTCGGATAAGCCCAGATTTAGGAAACGACCCATTTCTTTTTCCGGACTCCACATGGGAAAGTCGGTGCCAAAGAAGAACCGGTCTGCTCCAAAATGGTCAATCAGACGAAGCGCCATCTCTTTATCAATAAAAGCAAGGGAACTAGAGGTATCAAACCATAGGTTTTCACGACGTTCCATGGTTACCGTTTTCTCCCACTGGGTATACCCGCCAAAATGGGCGCCGATAACTTTCAGTTCCGGGATTTGATCAAGAAGATGAAACACACGATCAAGGGAAGAATAATCATACCGGTCATCCCCCGTATGGAACAAAATGGGGAGATTCCGTTTGGCAATTTCCTTGTACATGGGGATGGCTCGCGGGTCATCAATGTTAAACTTCTGAAAATCCGGATGGAATTTTACTCCGTGAAGGCCAAGCGAAACGGCTCTATCCAGCTCTTCCGGAATATTTTCCAAATCAGGATGCATGGCCGCTAAGCCAAAAAACATAGGATGCTTTTCGCATTCGGAAGCAATGAAGTTGTTAATGCTCTCCACTTGGTTGGGTGTTACCGCCGATGAACAGACCAGTACCCGGTCAATTCCGGCTTTTTTGGCTTCTTCCACAAGTAGGGTGGCTTCCGCCGGACTATACATGCTTTTTTCATAAAAATCCCCGATGGATTTAGACGCTTTCAACGCAATCTTTGAAGGGAAAATATGGCTATGGGCATCAATAATCATAACAATCACCTAGTTTCTCTATTTCCACGCTATTATATCACAAACAATCTCTTTGTAAACACTTGAAACTCTATTATAATCGCGATATAATAAAACGGTGCGTTTTTTAGAAAGGAGGCGGTGAAATGACCTTTACTGCTGGAGAATACGACGTCATCGTTGTGGGTGCCGGTCACGCGGGCATCGAAGCAGCTCTTGCTTCGGCACGCCTGGGTTGTCAAACCGCCATCTTTACGATTAACTTAGACTGGGTCGGCAATATGCCTTGTAACCCCTGTATCGGGGGAACTGCCAAAGGCCATCTTGTGCGAGAGATTGATGCTCTCGGAGGAGAAATGGGAATCGCTGCAGACGAAACCATGCTCCAATCCCGTATGCTCAATCGTGGCAAAGGTCCGGCGGTACATTCTCTGCGGGCACAAATTGACCGCCGTGCGTATTCGGATCGAATGAAACACACTTTAGAAACCACCGATAATCTTCACATCTTGCAAGGAGAAATCACCACTCTCAAAAGAGAAAAAGACGGACGGTTTCGTGTGGGAACAAGACTGGAATCCGAATACCTCACCAAAGCCGTCATCTTAGCCACCGGTACTTTCTTGCAAGGAAAAATCTTTGTGGGGGATGTTAGCTATGACGGAGGCCCCGATGGCATGTTTGCTGCTACGGATTTAACCAAATCCCTTTTAGATTTCGGCATTTCCATTCGTCGATTCAAAACCGGAACCCCGGCCCGTGTCTTAAAATCCACCGTGGATTTTGACAATTTGGAATTACAACCCGGAGACGAAAAAGTGGTTCCCTTCTCTTTCGAGACCGAGAACCCCAAAGACAATATTCGTCCTTGTCATATTACCTGGACCACCGAAGAGACTAAAAAAATCATTTTGGAAAACTTACACCGTTCTCCTTTGTATGGTGGAAAAATCGAAGGAGTCGGTCCGCGGTATTGTCCCAGTATCGAAGACAAGATTGTGCGGTTTGCGGATAAAGAGCGCCATCAAATCTTCATTGAACCTTGCGGAGAGAAAACCGATGAGATGTACCTTCAAGGTCTCTCTTCATCCCTTCCGGTGGATGTACAATTCGCCTTCTTAAAAACCATTCCGGGCCTCGAACATGTCCATGTTATGCGCCCGGCCTATGCCATTGAATACGATTGTTGTGATCCATTACAACTGCGCTCAACATTAGAATTCAAAGCGGTTCCAGGCCTGTACGGTGCCGGACAATTCAACGGGTCTTCTGGCTACGAAGAATCCGCGGCACAAGGCTTGGTCGCCGGTATCAACGCGGCCTTAAAAATTCTTGGCAAAGAGCCGATGATTTTAGACCGTGCCGATGGGTATATCGGTACTTTAGTGGATGATTTGGTTACCAAAGGGTGTATGGATCCGTATCGTATGATGACCTCTCGTTCGGAATACCGCTTAATTCTTCGTCAAGATAACGCAGATGAACGGTTAACCCCCATTGGGTACCGAGTCGGGCTTGTCACCAAAGAACGCTGGGAGCATTTTGTCAAACGGCAAGCGGAGAAAAAAGCGGAAATCGACCGCTTACACAACACCTTTGTTCCACCCTCCGACACCTTATCGGAAATCTGCTTAAAGCTGGATACCACCGCTCCCAAAACCGGTATTCGGTTAGACGAATTGTTAAAACGGCCCCAATTCCACTACGAAGATTTAGCACCGGTGGATCCGGACCGGCCAGAACTGAGCGCCCTAGTCATTGAACAAATTGAAGTGGAAATCAAATACGAAGGATACATCCGTCGACAAGAAGCGGACATTAAAGAAATGCGTCGCTTAGAGGGACGCCTCTTATCCGAAGAGATTGATTACACCACCATCACGGGACTTCGGAAAGAAGCTCAAGAAAAACTAAACATAATTAAGCCCCACAACGTAGGACAAGCCTCCCGTATCAGTGGCGTCAGTCCTGCCGATATTGCCGTGCTGATTGTTTGGTTGCAAGAAGGCCATAAGGAGTCATAATATGGGACCCTTCTTACTCTACTACGGAATCGGTATTTCTCTTTTAAGCCTATTCCTAACGGTATACGATAAAGTGGCAGCCACCAAGAGGCCTCGCCACCGTATACGTGAAAAAACTCTTTTAATCGTTGGTTTTCTCGGCGGTGCCACCGCTATGTGGCTTACCATGCTTCTAATCCGTCATAAGACCAGAAAACCAAAATTTATGATACTCTTACCCCTTTTCATCCTGTTACATTTTGTACTCATCACACTTTACCTAAGCGGAGGAATTCCATGATTGATATAGACCTGTTGGCAAGGGAAGCGCAGAAGCTTTCTATCGAGTTGTCTCCCGAAACTTTAGAAAAATTCGATGCCTATGCCAATCTATTAGTTGAAACCAATAAATCGATGAACCTAACGGCCATCACTGACCCAGAAGGGATCGTCTATAAACACTTTATCGACAGTCTTACCGCCTTATCCTCTCTTCCCAAAGGACACGTCTCCTTAGTGGACGTTGGATCCGGTGCCGGATTTCCCGGTATCCCTCTCTTACTGGCAAGACCGGATTTAGAAGTGACCGTATTAGACAGTTTAGAAAAACGCTTACGCTTTATTGAAACCCTTTGTGACACCCTCGGCCTAAAAGTCAAAACGGTTCACGCTCGGGCAGAAGAAGCCGGACAAGACCCTCTCTACCGCGAGCAATACGATGTAGCCATTGCCCGAGCCGTGGCATATTTGCCGGTGTTATGCGAATGGTGTATTCCTCTAATTAAACCCGATGGATTCTTCATTTCCATGAAAGGATCCTCCGGACTGGACGAGACTGATAAATCACAACGGGCTATCAAAATACTAGGAGGACAACAAAAAAGCTTCCAATCTTTTAACTTACAAACCAGTACAGAGACTTACGAAAAACGCAGTATCTTAGTGGTCGGAAAAATCGAAAGCACCCCAGAAAAATATCCCCGTACCAACGGAAAAATCAAAAAACAACCTCTATAAAAACGAAAAACGCATCCAGTTTGGATGCGTTTTCTTATTTTTTCCATCGAATAAGTTGGTAGGCATCGTGAATGTTTCGAATGAGAATTTCTTCATTGCCCTTTTGGTATTCCCCATCTAATGTCCAGGCTTCGTCCGGATCCATAGTGATTTTTACTTCATCCACCGAATGTAGTTCAATCATAGGATTGTCATATTCCCGAACGGTGAGCGCATGAACAATTTTCCCCAGTTCCAAAATATCTTTTGGCATACGAATGAGGAGCATTTCCAATAGCCCATCGTTTAAATCCACAATGTTGGGATCTAGCTTTAAAACACCACCAAAGGATGTGGAATTGCACAGCGCTGCATAAATATAATCCCCTTCGTAGGTGGCCTCTTTGGTCTTCACCTTCATATGCATGGGATGGACAGCTTTTAAATCTTTAATTCCTTCTAGAATATAGGCCAAGTGCCCAATCATATTTTTTACTTCTTGGGGAGCCGAGTAAGATGCATGGGTAAAAATACCGCAAGAAGCCACATAGGTAAAGGGCCGTCCGTTAAAATCTCCGATATCCAAATATCCAGGTTTCCCACGAACAATATCTTTGGCCGCTTGAAAAGGGAACCCTGACAATTTCAAACTCTTGGCAAAATCGTTGGTGCTACCAGCTGGGATATACCCCACTGGAATGTTTAATCCCGTACTACGAAGACCGGCAATCACTTCGTTAAAAGTTCCGTCTCCACCAATGGCAGTCACTACCGAAATCTTTTTACTCCGTGACTTTAAAGGTTTTAGCAAAACCGAACGGGTGATTTCCATGGCATCGCCCCGTTTTTTTGTTCGATAGGTTTTGCACTCATATCCTGCTTGAGAAAAGATTCTACGAATCCGCACAAGCGAGCGAATCCCCTTCTTTTTCCCTGCGGTAGGATTGATAATCACCAACATACGCTCATTCCGTTTTCGTTTGGAATAAAACTTCATGAAGCCGAATCTCCTTACAAAAAACTCTAACCTTTATTTTACAACGAAAGCCTTGTAAAGTCAAAAATAGTAGCGCTATCTTGTCAATTGCTAGGCAGTATGCTATACTTACTTCATACTTTAAAAATTAGGAGGTCTTCCTATGGAAAGAAAATGCTTAAAATGTGGCGCTGATATCGCGGATGGTACCAAATTCTGTACCTCTTGTGGCACTCCAGTTCCGGAAATCCCAGCTCCAGCTCCTGCTCCGGCTGCTCCGGCTCAACCTGCCTATGCTCCACAGCCTGCGTATCAACAACCCGCCTATAATCAAGGATTTGCTCCTCAAAAACCTGTTTCCGACGAAAACAAACCTTGTAGTATTTGGGCATATTTAGGAGCTATGTTCCTCTTCGCCATTCCATGCGTTGGCCTTATTGCTTTAATCATCATGTGCTTTGCCCCGAAAAACAAGAGCCTCAAAAACTATGCTATCGCCACCTTGATCTTTACCATCATCATTTCCGTTATTTCTTGTATCATCGGCTTCATCTTTGGCGCTGCCATTATGTCAGGTCTTAGCGATAAATTAGATGATATGAAAGATGATTTCGGTGATCAATTAACTTCCAGTATTTACAGCGAATTCGGCGATTATAGTTTTGATACCGATGACTATGACGGTGAAATCACCTATAACTTTGATTTCTAATTTCACTCTCTTTCTTTTACTATAGAAAATGCGGATGGAAAATTTCCATCCGCATTTTTATTTATCCAAAAACTTTGCCCCAGTAATCGTTATCAAGCATCAACGTTGAAACACTAAATTTCTTCCGAACAATGGAACAAATGGTATCCACATAATCGTCGCTGACTTGCATGCCTTGGTTCGGTTTAAACTCTCCTGTAGAGGAGTTATAAACACCGTAATTGGTAATCCAAGAACGATCGCTGAAGATAACCAAACCCTGGGAATCGGATAAGATATCCGAACCGATTAACAAACGAGAATCGTAATCAATACCCATTAAGTTTAAAGCTGTCGGCAAGATATCAATGGAATAACAAGGTTTGTCAATCACCGTGTGTTTAAAGGTTGGGTTATACATGATAAGCGTGTTTTTGTACATATCAAACATAGAGTAGCCAGGTCCTAAAATCTCGGTCAAAGAAGCTTCCGATAATCCATAAGGATAGTGGTCGGCTGCAATGATAATCA